>CAMCUQ010000020.1 GCA_945878775.1 Chthonomonas calidirosea | reverse complement strand
AACTTGCCCGAACCGCTAGGGCAAATCCGAAAAAAGAACAGCGTCACCGCCCATCTTACCACCGGAGTCACCGCCCACCGAAGGCGGAAGCGGAACTCAGAGCAAATTCAAGACCAAAATGCACTCGGATTTACCGGAAACTAAAGTTAGAGAGTTGGTAAGGAGAGTAAGGGTGACGGGGATAGGCGTCGTCGAGAGGCAACGTCACCGCGTTTTTGTAGCCCCCCACACATCCTAGTGCATTGATACTGGAATAGTTGACCACTCTCTCCACTCCTGCCTCCACACAGGCAAGGAGAACGTTCCATGTACCTTGTACATTACTAGAAAGAACATCGTCGGCATGCCCCTGCCTGTCGCTTGGAATGGCTCCCAAATGAATGACGGCGTCCATACCCTCCATAGCCTTTCGGATCAGATAAATGTCCCGCAAGTCGCCGCAAAGATATTCGTAATCATCCTCTTTCCGTCTTGCCAAACGATCCAATCCACGCACGGCATGCCCTGCCTCTAGGAGTTGTTTGACCTGCTCTCGTCCAATATTGCCTGCACAACCCGTCACCAGAACCTTCATTATTTCCCTCTTTCCATCCTGTTTTTACAGCCCAAAAGCGCGTTGCATCTGCTCCCGAACCTCTGTGAGTCGCTCCACTCCACCGCCGCCAACCTCTGCCGTTATCCAACCCGCAAACTCGATCTCTTCCAAAGCCTTCCGCACCTGTTCCCAAGGAAGGTCTCCCTCCAAAAGTTCGGTAAATTTATCTTGCTCACGGCTATAGCCCTTCACATCGAGCTTGACACTCCGAGTCCCAAAGGCGCGAAGCCAATCGCCGGGCTGTCCATACTTCCAGTGGTTGCCAATGTCGTAGTACATCCCCACCCACGGGCTTTGGAAGGTGTCTACAAAACGAATAAACTCGTCGGGGGTCTGTTCTGGGGGCGCGTCGTGTTGGTAGAACATCTGGTTCCAAACATTCTCGATAAGTATCATCTGTCCCAGGGACGCCGCCAACGGTATAGCCTGCTTTATGGCTTGTCGGCATCGTTCTTCAATGATCTGTGGCTCACCATCTTTGGCGTGCCCCACAACGATCAACACGCCGCTCCCACCCGCCGCATGAGAGACGCGCAGGCAGTGCTCTAAGTTCGCGATTCCCTTTGCCCTGTCCTCTTCGCTTTCACTGGTGAGGCGGTGGGTCCAGTGGGCATGGTCTATGGCGTTGTGAACAAAGACGCCAGACTCCTGAACGGCGTTTCGCGCCTCTTCGGGAGTGTATTTGGAGGCGTCATCGAGATCGACGCCATCGAAGCCGGCATCGGCGGCGAGGCGCAGTTGTTCGGTAAGAGAGAGAGGTTTCCCCTCGATCTCTTTCGCTATCATGGTGAGTTTGCAGGCGAGTAAAATACGCTTGCCACTGGGGGGCAAAACTTGGGCGGACATGAGATACCTCCATGAAGCTCTGTGTCTTTCAGAGCGGGATCAAAACACATTGGATTGTAGCATATTGGAAGATTTTCGTCACGAGGTTTGAGAAGGGTGAGAAGCAGAAAAACAAATCTCCTTCTACCAAAAGGCAGAAGGAGAAACTGAACACAAAATCGAACGCGAATCACAACAAAGCTTCAAGCTCTTTGTGTGGGTGATAGTGTTGCTTAATCTGCTCTAAAACCGTAACAAGATCACCCGATATGATATTGTCGTGTGGAATAGGGAGGGCTGAAAGGGAGCCAAGAGAAAGGTAAGTACGACCCTGCTCCAATTCAATACCCGTTAGTGCTTCCCAATCAAAGCGAGTATGTTTGTACTTCGAGGTAAGGGTAAACCCACCTTCATTGACCTCTAGGGTGTATTCTCCAAGTAGCCCTGGGTTTTTGATCTCATCACAATACGTTTTTGACAATTGTGCGATCTGTCCAAATACCTTGTTTTTTTGATTATAGTAGCCGCAAAGGGACAATAGCCCCGCAAACAGGCCACTCTTCCAAAGTGCCTCCCAATTACCGTACCCCATTCTCCCTTGGTTAACCAAAAAAGCGATCACAAAGTAGAGACATGCCTGCCATAACGAATAGATGCAAAGTGTTCTACGGTATTCTGGTGTAATGCTGTACTTTATACAGTAGAGGTGCATGTCTTCAGGTGTCAGGTTATACACAATACTCGCTTTAGTAGGCTCATCCATGCTTCATGTCCTCTCAGTACTTACCGTAGTGGCGGAAGAGGTCGCTCACGGAATCGTCCTCGTGGATGCGCCGAATGGCATCTGCAAGCAGAGGAGCCACCGAGAGAACCTGTATTTTGGGAATTTGCTTCTCTGCTGTGAGCGGAATAGTGTCGGTCACAATGAGAGAGCGCAAGGGCGAACACTGGATACGCTCTATCGCTTTGCCACTGAGGACGCCGTGTGTACAACAGGCATAGACGGCTGAGGCTCCGCCCCGTTCCATCAGTGCCTCCGCACCCTGAACCACACTGCCTCCCGTATCGATCAGATCATCGATCATCACACAGGCTTTGCCCTTCACATCCCCAATAATTTCCATAATCTCGACCTTGTTGGCTTCAGGGCGACGTTTGGCGATAATGGCAATGGAGGTATTGAGATGCTCTGCCAAAGCACGGGCGCGAGAAACGCCCCCCACGTCCGGCGATACGACGGCAATATCCCCATTGTGCAGACCTTGCGATTTGAGATGATCGGCTATGAGTGGTCCCGCATAAAGATGATCGACAGGAAGATCAAAGAAGCCCTGAATCTGCCCTGCATGGAGATCGACACAGAGGACTCGGCTCGCTCCCGCTTGAGAGATAAGATTTGCAATAAGACGCGCTGTTACAGGCTCACGTGGCGCGATCTTCTTATCCTGTCGGGCATAGCCGTAGTAGGGCAACACGACGGTAATTCGGTGCGCGGAAGCACGCCGAAAAGCGTCTATCATAATAAGTAGTTCCATCAGGTTGTCATTCACTGGCTGGCAGGTTGGTTGAACGATGAAGATGTCTTGCCCTCGCGCACTCTCCTCAATCTTCACCGAGATTTCGCCATCTGCAAATTTCTTGACGCTAATGGCTCCCAAGGGAATCCCAAACTCATCCGATATCTTCTGTGCGAGAGCCGGATTCGCATTGCCCGTAAAAATACGTAGATCGGGAAACCTTCTCATCTTTTCTTCTCCCCCTCGATTTGCCCTTGTCTCTCTCACGACTTCTTCGCCTCTTTTTCGGCTTTCTCCGCCAGTTTTTTGGCGCGTCTATCTCGCGCCCAATGCTCTTTCACCGTTTGACGTGCGCGTGCCAGCACCAACGCACCATCCGGCACGTTCTCCGTGACGGGCGAGCCTGCGGCAATAAACACCTCATTCCCTATGTGTATCGGAGCCACGAGAGTGCTGTGAGTTCCGATAAAACAGTTCTCCCCTATCTTAGTATGATGCTTCTCGAACCCATCATAGTTGCAGGTAATCGTTCCTGCCCCGATATTTGTTCCTGCCCCAATCTCCGCATCCCCAATATAGGAGAGGTGCGATGCTTGGGCACGGGTATGGAAGCGTGCGTTTTTGGTCTCCACAAAATCCCCGATCTTCACCTTTGCTTCAAGGTACGTTTTGGGGCGCAGATTGGCAAAAGGTCCTACCTTTACCTCGTCCTCCAAGGTGCTCTCTACAACCTGTGAGGCGAGTATCTTGACCTTGTTGCCGATGGTACTGTTCTCGATCCGGGTCATAGGACCGATTTCGCAATCCTCTCCAATCACCGTATTGCCATAGAGATAGGTGTTTGGGTGAATAACGGTATCCTGCCCGATCTGAACTCCCGCTTCAATATAGGTGCTTGCGGGATCGATCAGAGTGACGCCAGAGAGCAACAGTTTGTGCTGAATTCGTTGGCGAAGAATAGCAGAAACTTCGGCAAGCTCCACACGGCTATTCACTCCTGTGACATCTTCGGGGCTGACCCCTGTGAGAATCTCGATCTTTGCCCCTTCTCGGCTCAGAATCTGAAGGGTGTCGGTGAAGTAGTATTCGCCCTGTTTATTTGCCGGAGTGAGGCTCTCCAGCGATCTCCAGAGAGCCTCCGCTTGAAACGCATAGATAGACGGGTTACATTCGGTAAGAAGCAGCTCTTCGGGAGTGGCATCCTTCTGCTCCACGATCTTCTGAAAGTAGCCGTTCTCATCACGAGCAATGCGCCCGTAGCCATATTGGGAGGCGTTGGGAACCTCCATTGTGAGGAGAGTGGCAGTTGCTCCCTTTGCGTTGTGGTGAGCGATCAGGTCTTCGAGAGGCTTGGAGGGCAAAAGAGGAACATCGCCAGCAAGGATCAATATGGTTCCCTCCCAATCCCTCAGCAACGCTTCTGCGCTACGCACTGCGTGACCCGTTCCTAGCGGTTTTTCCTGCAAAGCAAACTCGACATCCTCTGCCTGCAAGCCCTCTTTCACACGCTCGGCTTCGTGCCCCACAACGACGACAATGCGCTTTACTCCCGCCTCACGGCAGGCACGGATGATATGCTCGGTCATCGGAACGCCACACACAGGGTGCAGTGGCTTCGGTGTCTTGGACTTCATACGGGTAGACCTTCCTGCTGCCAGAATGATAGCGGCAGAGGGAAGGGTTGGGGATTGATCAGACATCTATGGTTAAACTCCAAAAGGGAACGACATTTGGCAAATTTGGGAAGTGGAACTCCCAAGAACATTATAGGATAATCGAAGGATTTGTCAAGCGAAAAAGCGCATTGAATCACAGAAAGGAGAGTGGTGGGTACGCTATTTTTCCAAGAATAGCACCCCGCTTTGCTCCAGTGGCGGCAGGAAGGTTTGAAGGACGACGGTGCAACGTCTCATAGCCTAAGATCGCGAAGGCGACAGCCTCTTTTGCATCATCGGGGAGTCCAAACTCCTGATGCGTACTGATGGAAACAGGAGCAAGACGCTCCTTTATTTGCTCCACAAGAAAGGTATTCTGCACACCTCCCCCTCCTAGTATCACCCTATCAAGGGATGCCAAAGGAAGCAGAAAGCGTTCATACGCTTGAGCAATGCTCTCTACGGTTACTGCCGTTGCTGTGGCAAGCATATCGGCAGCAGAGAGGGAGGTAGCTAGCCCTTTACGATAAAAAGATTTGGCAAACTCCAAGCCAAACATTTCGCGCCCAGTGGAACGGGGTGGAGGCTGGCTGAAGAAAGATTCCGAAAGCACACCTTGAAGAAGCGATTGCGAAACTTTGCCCTGCGAAGCCAATCTGCCTCCCCGATCGTACCCCTCTTTACCATCGGAGAGAAGACTCATGAGCGCGTCCATAAGCATATTGCCGGGACCTGTATCGAATGCGACAAGGCTCTCAGCATCGCCTCCACGTGGCAGAAAAGTGACGTTCGCGATCCCTCCGATGTTCTGTAAAGCACGGCTCTCCACGGCTGAGGAGAAGAGAAGAAGGTCGGCAAAGGGGACAAGAGGCGCACCCTGTCCCCCTACCGCCATATCGGCAGGGCGAAAGTCGGCGACAACCACACAACCCGTTCTTGCCGCGATCACAGCAGATTCACCGATCTGAAGGGTCCCTGTGATGGAAGCCCCTGCCACTTCAAAGGGCTCTGGCTGATGCCAAAGAGTTTGCCCATGAGAGGCAATGGCATCGATTTCAGCAAACGGGATACCCTCTTTTTCGGCAAGCGAACACGCCACCTCGGCAAAAACCTCTCCAATCCGAACATGGAGGGCAAGCATCTGTTGAATCGGGGTATCAGGGCGACAGGCATCCAGAATGGCACGCCGGAGTTTTGGCTCCCATGCAATGCAGTGAAAGGCACGCAGATTCCAGCGAAGGCTTCCCGGTTCCCCCTCAATTTCAACTAATGCCGCGTCGATACCATCCACCGAGGTTCCAGACATGAGACCGATGATAAGCATGACAGATCACCGTTTCCGACGCGGAGGATCGTCCACTATCCCGCGTCGTCGCAGAGTGCGTTCCTCATCCAGAATCCTTTGAGTGATGTTCAAACGTCTACGGAGCCACCCACTGTAGAGCGTTAGCACGAGGCAGTAAGAGCTAAGAATAAGCAGGATAACCTTGTTCATTTATGCTGATTTATCTACTTTTGCCCATACTGCTCCCAAAGCAATAAAGGCAACCAGACTCATTATGCTAATCAGCCCGGCAGGCATAAAATGTTGCGTCTTCTGATAGCGCATAAACATCTGAAGGGTCATAGCAAGCGCGATAACGGCTCCAAAACCGAACGCACTCTTGGGCTTGTTGCCCGCTTTCATGTAGCAAACAGAGATTAGTCCGGCACAGGCAAACCCCGCTATCAGGGAGATGTTGCTGTTTCCTCGCACTTTCCCCAAAATGCCCCCAATCGCCATACCCACTGCATAGAGTATGAGGACAATCTTTCCAATGTCTATCATCTTTTCTCGTCCTTCCTGAGAGACTTTACTGTTAAGAGTATACTCCCTAACTCTGTGAGATAAGCCATTCGGAAGCCTCCAGGAGGCTTGGAAAGATCTGATCGGGGTGCGGTGGAGGGAAATCATGGGGGTCAAAAGCGGTAGTATGCCCTGTTTGCACTAGAAGAGTCATTGCGCCTACACTATGCCCCGCCACAATGTCTCTGATACTATCGCCAATCACGATGGAGGTAGAGAGATCAACGTCCCGCTCTTGCGCCGCCTGCAAAAGTAATCCCGATTTTGGTTTCCGGCACTCACACCCTACGTTGGGGTGGTGCGGGCAAAAATAGATAGCTTCCAAATGCCCCCCTGCCGCCTCAATTTGGGTTTGCAGATGAGCATGAATGGCGGTGAGCATCTCTAAGGTGAGATGCCCCTTCCCCACCCCTGCCTGATTGGTAAAAAGAAAGAGCCTAAAACCCGCTTCTGTTAAGAGCCGTAAGGCAGGAAGGACTCCGGGCAGAATTTGGAGCGCATCGGGGTGGGTGATATATTTTCCGGTCTCTGCGGTGAGGGTTCCATCGCGATCCAGAAAGACGGCACGACGCATCGACATTATTCTCCTACTTATGCTGCTTTTTATCTTGCTTCTTGCGAAGCGGGCAGTCTTTGCACTCTTTCTTGGGGCATTTGGAGCAAGATTTCTTTTTGCTCATGGGTCTTACTCTACGGGAGGGATACGCACAGCGAAGTCGTAACCCGTAATGGCAGGGTCGTTGGTGAGAATCACAAAATCGGCGATCACTTCCCGTTTGGGATAGGCGCGAAGTGTGAGGCGATGCGTTCCACGGGGCAGACTAACGACTCCGCTCAAAATGCTCTGCCCTGCTTTTGTGTTTATCAGCGTCACGAGTTGGTCATCTACCAGTATCTCCACAGGTTCGGGAAGATTATTGCGTGTGGCGCGTGTAAAAATGGCGTATTGCCCCGGCTTATCGATTCGGAAGCGTGTGCTGATGGAGGCTTGTGCGGAGAGGCGTACCCCTGTAACCCCTATGCCAGGGCTATTTCTCGGATCGGAAAGGGGCTTCGCACCGCTAAGCTCCGTGAATTCTTCACACTCAAAGAGAAGCTCTTGGGGTTGTGTGCCGAGATATATCGCTGAGATAGAGTGTGGTTCTAGGGTCAGTTTCCAGCCGTTCTCATTGGGAGTAGCAACCTCACCTTTCCATTGGGCAAAAAACTCTGCGGGGATAGCGACTGTTTTGGTGACAGGCATATTAGTCGAGTTATAGTAAAGAATCTTGTCGGTGAAGAGGGTAGCAAAGACTCCGTCCTGTCCCACATCCACAGGAATCGCATCTTTTCGCCCCGGGTCGATACTGCTTAGGTTATAGGTGGTGCGACGAATGACCTCAAGATAGCCCCGAAGCAGGTTTCGCTTGCCCGGAAAGAAGATGGTCAACCCCTTGCCGTAGCGTCTTGCCCAATTTCCATTCAGTTGCCGTAGATCGAGTTCCCGTTGAATGCTTCCCGCAGGAGGGAGAGGGTTTGCAAGGACACGGGCATTCTGCTCCATAAGCTCAACAGAATAGATTTGGCAGGCGACCTTGCGTTGGTCACGACTATTGGGGGTGGTGCTAGAGGGCTGAAAAGTCTGGCACTGAAACGTAAGTCGCGAGAGGGGAATACCCTCAATAAGACTTTGAGGCACCAAAAAACGATAGGTTATATCGCCCGATGCGCTGAGCATTCCTATCTCATGCCCATTGATATAGACATGACGCCGCAGGTCTTTTGCCTCTTCGGGGATATAGGCACGAATGACGAGAGCGTAGCGTTTCTCTGGGGAAACGGGGAGGAGAATACCGGTGGCGTTACCCATCCAACGATAGGTGTCGTTGCCCTGCCCTTCCGCCTCGTACCAGTCTCCAAAGAGATAGTCGGCACTCTCTGCCTGTCCCACTTTCAGCTGATAATGGGCAGGCATCTCTCCCGAATACTTCTCATTCACACGGGCGCGGGGTAGCTCTTTGCTGTAGCCAAACATCTCATCAAACCAATTGGTCTCTCCTGAAAAGGTGGAGATTTTGCCATTGTCATAGGCAAGTACGACTCCCCCATCATTCACCCATTGTTTTATTTTTTCTAGCACCTCTGGTTCTGCAAGAGTTCCCTCCCAAAGAACAAGTACCCGATAGTTGGAGAGACAACCGCTCCGCACCATGCGGTCATCCACAATATCGTAGTTCATAAAGTCACGCAGATAGGCGCACGCCTGTGCAAAAAGCGGATGATAGCCTTGATCCGTTCTAAGCTCTTGCGCTTCGGCAGGATAGAACATCGCCACATCGACAATGGGCTTCTCAATGCGTAGGAATTTGCCATAGCGATAGTAGGCATCCCGGTGTCGTAGAGCATTGCTTGCCCAATCGAAAAGCCCCGTTGCCCCTTGCGAAACCGTTTCAAAGATGCGCCCTACCTCCTGCTCCAGCGTTAGCCCATGCTGTGGCTCTACCCAAAAAGGAACCCCATAGTATCGACACGCGCTACCTAAACGGGCAAACATGGTGGAAGAGTTTTCGGCGAAGGGTTTGAATGCGCTGTGAGTGGAGCGCACCTGTGCCTTGAAACGGGCAGCGATAGAGGGGATGAGGCTATTGTCGTTGCCTCCGCGTGGGTCTTCATCTGCAAAGCCAGCGGGAAGCATGAGAAGGGTATTAGGAAAGTGCTTGCGGGCGGCAGTAAGGTTTGTTTCAATCGCGCTGCCCACACCATCCTTGTACCAACGAATAAAATCGAGCCATTCTCTGCGGGCATCTGCGCGTGGCTTTTCGGGATAGGTGATCGCCTCTACACTCTTTAACTCGCGCTTCCATGCACGGTTTAGATTTTCCAGAGAGCCGTATTTTTTGAGCATTGTGGCACGGAAATTGGCACGCGCAAGGGGATCAGCGCACCAATAGCCGAGGTGGTTGTGAACATCGCCCAACTCGTTTTGCCAGTCCTCTTTTTGAGAGAGCAGAGAGATACGCCCACCAAAAAGAAAACCTGCTTCCCCATAGTCGCCATGTATACCAATACAGAGGGCGGAGAGGGTTTTGTCCCCTTTACCCACCTCTTGAAACTCTTTGGCAAGCGCGGTATAGCCCTGATCCACAAACCCTGCCCAGAGAGGTTCCCAAGGGGAAAACGCCTGTGCGGGAAGCTTATGCTCAAGGCATTGGATACGCGTGAAGAGGCTCTTATCACGAAACCATCGTGGTGGGAAGGCGAAGTGAGGAAAATAGCCCCAATCTAGCCCCATCTTTTGGACGGTACGGCGTTGGAGTTCCATCGCACTCCAATCCCACTTTCCCAGTGCGGTTTCGTTTGTGGAGATGTGGTTCGAGTCGCTCTGAAACAGCGTGAAGCCTGCCCTACCCAATATCTGCATCTCACTTGTACTGGCGATACTGGCACTGAGTAGCATTCTATCGCCGATGCCACGCGGTGCATTATAGGGGTTTGCCTCTGGAACAGAGGAGGAAAGGATATTCCATTTACGAACAATACGCGAGGGATCGGGCATTGCGGCGGCGTGAAGAGTTCCCCACACACCTCCGTTTACAGGCGCAATCTCCCTTGCAGGAAGCCACGTATTGTCGTCATACGCGAGGGTTGTCCAGATGGGCGGAGGTCTGTGTTCTGTGCGGACACTCTTATCAGAGACATAGGTAACAGTGTGGCGATCAGGGAAGGTCACCACGAGTTTGAAGAGAAGCCCTGCCGTGCCTGCGGTATTGGTCGCTTCTATGGCAAGCAGGTTGTTGCGAGCCTTGAGATAGGGAGTGACATCGAACTCCTGCACTGTTGTCCAGTCGTTGCATGTTGCGACGGGTTGCTTGCTCTGGTTAATGAACAGGCTAAAAAGATCGTCGGCAACAATCAGGATACGAGCGCGAAGAGGCTTTTGGGGTAAACGGAAGGCGAGACGAAAGAAAACCGTATCGGGAAGGCGTTCTGTATCGTTTGGAGACCATATCCACTGAGGCACAGGCGCGGGCGGTTGTGCGGAGAGCGGTAAGCCCCCGCACAATATCACCAAAACCCCTATCCATAAGAGATACCGTCGCCACATGAGTCTTTTCACCTTTGCCGTCTTAGTCTCTTTGCAGTGCAGGTTGCGGGAGGATTCAGCAAACCATTTTGCCTCATTGCCCACAAAAAACCACTCTTGAATTGCCTTGCTAGAGCTAGCCTAGAGTCACCTCTCCTCGCACTGTTCCGGCGCGTTGATGTCGGGCTTTCACCTTTACGGCAGTGCCCGGTTTGGCACGAATCACCCATTCGATCTTGTCTAGCTCATCGGTCGTATCATAGTCCCAATCGTAGGGTGCGGGACTCTTGTAGGCTTGTCCTGCCAGTTGCCCGCGTTGTACACGCGCCTCTCCTATCTCGAAGGAGGCTCCCTCTGGCAGTTCTATCTCTGCTACCACTCCCCGAACCGCCTTTTTTTCGACGGCTTTTTGGGTCACATTAGTAGGAAGCCAGCCCACATTCTGAACCACAAGGCGTATTCGATAGCTTGCTGCCTCCCCTGCAACATTGGCATCGAGGCGTGTCGCGGTGAGGCTGTGCAGTGCCAACTCTGGGGCAATGAGCGCGTGGTAGATAGCCCAGTCCGCCAGCGGCGCGATCTCTTTCTCCAAAAACATGGGCGGAGGGTTTCGGAAAGCATAGATTCCATGCCAGCCCCCCAATTCGATCTTGCCCAACTGGGGATGCTCGAAAGGATACCAGTCGATATAGCCCTTACCTTCTAGCGCCTTGTCTGACCATTCTAACAGTTTGACATCATCCTCGAAGGGGTGTTTCCGATACCAATCTATGAACTTGAAGCCCCCAGATTTGGTGTTGCCATCGAAGCCCTCCATAATGCCCGCTTGGCGTTGGGGAGACCATATCTCCACAGTCCAGGCAAAGACGCCGAGATGATCGTAAAACCAGTCGTCGAAGACTCCTGTAATGACCTCTTTCGGGTGATACCGAAAATCGTGGTAGACGCTAATGGCAGGGTATCCCGTCAACTGCGTCCCCTTCTCCCCAATACTCTGGTACGTCCAGAGGTCTTCGGCGGGCAGTGTATCGTCTGCTTGGGTTCCATAGGGGCGCAACAGGACACCGCTATAGGTATGGAACGAGAGAGAGCCAGTAATGTTTTGATGGCTTGCGATGAAGCGCATAAGGTTCTGCGCCTCTGGCTCACTGCCGGGATAGGGACCCGCTCCGTGTTGTTCTCCTTCTGGTCTCCAGTGGGCAGGGAAGTTTCGGTTTAGGTCTAGTCCCTCCTTATTGGGCTGAACCTGAATCGATACCCCATCCCAATTCTCCAAAAGCCCCTCTGGCAAAAGTCGATAATACTGCCCGTCGGTCTCTGTTGGGTCACGGCGCACCAAAAGGCGCGGGTGTTCGGGGTGAATCTTCCAGGGTCCCAACGGGTCGGGGATACGCATAGAGAGAGTGCGTCCATCCCCATCCAAATCTTGGCGTTTTAGCCCGTCTATCGGCTCCTCATCAAACGGATAGGGGCGCGTGCTGGAGCGAATATAGTGTGGCGGGGTCTGAAAATACTTCTCTGCGCCATCAGGGTTCACACGGGGTACAATATAGAAGGTTCTCTTATCGACGGCACGCGTGATCTCTGCATCGGAGCCGTAGCCCGTCACTAGTTTTTGGATGAGATAGAGGCAGGCAGAGGAGGCGGAAACCTCCGTAGCATGGATATTGCCATCACACCAGAGAGCGGGCTTCTCCTCTGCGGCTCCCATTTCTCTATTGGTGACGGTGATACACCAAACATCACGCCCTTCATAGCTCTTCCCAATACTCTCTAAATGGAGGAGATTGGGGTATTTTGCAACCAACTGTTCTATTTGTTGGGTCAGTTCCGCATAGGGATAGTAGGTATCAAATCGCAGTTCGGCAGTCACTATAAGAGGGTTCCTTTCCAGAGAGAGACTTTTGTTTTCTTTTTCGCTATTGGGAGAGCGCATTCCTGCCTCTCCTTGCTCTAAACCCTCATTCAAGAGAGGAGATCGCAAGATGGAATACGTTTTTGGTCTTTTTTTGGTGCTGTTCGCCCTCAGTATTATCACTTCCACGCTCAAGGTTTTTAATAACTGGGAGCGTGCCGTTATCCTGCGCTTGGGCAAATTTAGCAGGATGGGTGGTCCCGGCATCACGGTTCTGCTTCCCTATTTGGAAAAAGCGTATCGGGTAGATACCCGAATCCTCACAATGGATATTCCGCGTCAAGAGATGATGACCCGCGATAATGTTCCCGTCTCAGTAGACGCCATTGTTCTCTTCAGTGTGGTTGATCCCTGCGCCGCGATCCTGAAGATTCGTGACTATACCCAAACGACCTCTCTTATTGCTCAAACGACGCTACGTAGCACGATTGGGCAGGCAGAACTGGACGATCTTCTCTCCAATCGTGACCAAATCAACCGCGCCCTTGAGAAGGTGATCGATCAGCAAACAGAGCCTTTTGGTGTTAAGGTAAATGCAGTAGAGATTCGCGATGTCTCTCTGCCCGAAACTATGAAACGAGCAATGGCGGCGCAGGCGGAGGCAGAGCGCGAAAAGCGTGCCAAGATCATCAATGCCGAAGGCGAGTTTCTTGCAGCAGAGCGACTCACACAGGCGGCGGCTCTTATGAGCAGAGAGCCTGCGGCACTTCAATTGCGCTACCTTCAGTCAATGCGGGAGATCGCTTCTGAGAAGAGTACCATTGCCATTCTTCCCATACCCATCGACATCATTTCGCCCTTTGTGGAGATGATGCGCCGCTCCAATTCGAGTCATGAAGAGGCACAAAAAGCAAAGGAATCTGCTCCTGCCGAGGCTCCTTCCCCCGACGCTCCCGCCCTTGCCCCTATGTTGGAGACGGTACTCCCTTTTATTCTTCCACAGGGGCACTCTCCTGCGGTGCTTCCAGAGAGTAAAGAGTAACTGCCATGACTCAAAAGCCTAACAATGTCTCTCGGCGTGATTTTGCACGCATCATCACGGGGACCGTTGCCGGAGGAGTGGTGGCGGGTTGCGCCCCTTCGGAGAAACCCAAAGTGAACACCCCCTCTGGCCTCATCAAAGATGGCATCACAGTGGAAACGGCTGTACTCGACCTTGAGAAGCAATTGAATATCAAACTCACTGATGGACAGCGCCAAGCCCTGCCTCATGCACTCAAGGATATTGCAGATACGAGTGCCAACCTGCGGAAGTTCCCTCTGCAAGATGGAGGAAATGAACCTGGAACCCTCTTCACTCCCGCACAGGGAAGACGCTAGAGAGAGAGCCTAATTATGCCAGAGATACCCCTCCATTTTCGTACCGCAAGCGAGTTAGGACGCCTCATTAAAACCAAGAAAATCTCCTCGGTAGAGCTAACACGCCTCTATCTGGGGAGGCTGGAAAAACAGGGCGCAGAGCTGAACGCGGTTGCACATCTTACTGCCGAATTGGCGATGGCACAGGCAAAACAAGCGGATGCAGAACTGGCACAAGGCAAAGTGAGAGGTGCTTTGCATGGAGTCCCTTATGGAGCCAAAGACTTGCTTGCCACCAAAGGGATTCCCACACAGTGGGGTTCCCCTGCTCACAAAGGGCAGACCTTCGATTATGATGCTACCGTCATTGCACGACTACGGGAGGCGGGAGCGGTTTTACTTGGCAAGCTTGCCATGGTAGAATTGGCAGGAGGGGGAGGTTATGAGTATGCCTCAGCATCGCTACACGGTCCCGCAAAGTGTCCTTGGAACCATGAGCGTTGGGCAGGAGGCTCCTCTTCCGGTTCTGGGGCAAGTGTGGGATCGGGTAGTGTGGGGTTCGCCATTGGAACCGAAACATGGGGCAGTATTACGGTTCCTGCCGCTTTCTGTGGTATCACCGGCTTGCGTCCCACCTATGGGCGTGTGAGCCGTTATGGAGCAATGGCTCTCTCTTGGACGATGGACAAGATAGGTCCCATGGCACGATCCGCTGAAGACTGTGGGCATATTTTGCAAGCAATAGCGGGGCTTGATCCTCTCGATGATACCTCCGCCTCCAGCAAATTCGCTTTTCGCCCGCGTGCGTTCTCCTCTCTCCCTCGCCCCATTCGGCTTGGTCTCCTCACTCAAGATTACACGAAGGCTCCCGAAGCAAAAAAAGTCTTTGAGACCGCCCTTGAGGTGTTTAGGAAGGGGAGTTTTACTCTCAAGGAGGCAAAATATCCTCCCAATATCCCCTACGATTCTGCGGCAAGCATGATCATTACGGCAGAGGGTGCATCCGCCTTTGAGAACCTCATTCGCTCGGATAAACTCCATGCTCTTGCAGACACCGCTCAACAGGCAGGGTTTGTGGCAAGCCTCACCGTTACCGCCGTAGACTACCTGCGTGCGCTCCGCATTCGTAACGAGGCGCGAACCGCTATCAACCGCCTCTGGAACGACTTCGATGTGCTGATCGCTCCCACGCTCCTACTGGAAGCGACACCTATCGCCAAGAGCCTGAACGAAATCACAGACCCGTGGGGAGGGAATGGAGGTCCCGGCAATCTGCTCGGTTTGCCCTCTATTACCCTTCCCATGGGCTTTGGCAAGACCCAGCTTCCGCTCGGATTAGAATTGGTGGGCGCACCTTTCTCTGAGCAGACTCTGCTTGCTCTCGCAACCTATTTCCAACAAGAGACAGACTGGCATCGGCACTTTCCCAAAGAGTAGCCTTTGTCCCAGAAAGGATAGTATGATACTACGGCAATTGAGATCGCTGCTCACCGCAACACTGCTTCTCGGCACAATTTTGCCCCTCTCTGCCCAAAATCGAGAGGTTATTGAAGATAAGCCCTTCTTGCAAGACTACCATGAACCTCTCCCCTTGAAAACCGCAGGAGAAAACGATGTGCGTGCCATTCGCCTCGACGCGCAAAAGCGGGTTTGGGTAGGAACGGCAGAGGGAGTGCGCTATCTTGAAAAGGGCGTCTGGAAAACTCCCAAAGGGGGCATTGAAGTGGGACCCACTTATGCTCTCTACCGGGATGCACAGGGGCAGGTTTGGGCAGGCGCATGGAACGGACTCTACCGTTTGACCGCCGAAATGGCACAACCAACCTCCATTACGGGGACACCCATAGGAGCCATTGGAGGAGTGGGGGAATCGCTCTTTGCGGCGGGACCTCACGGCATTTGGAAACAGGAAGGCGCACGCTGGACACCCATTGAGGGGATATGGCACACCGCCATTCGTGCTATCCAACCCACCAAGGACTCTAAACTCTGGATAGGAACCGCAAGCGGTCTCTATCTCCTCGACCTCAAGAGTGCGGATCGTAGGGCAAAACTGTTTCATCTTCCGAGTGTGCTTCTCAGTAGCAACATCTCCTCTCTCACCACACAGGGAGAGAATCAGATGTGGATCGGCTCGACAGGAGGAGTAGACCTTTGGGAGGGAGGCAAACGGATACGCTCATTCTCTGCTCGGAATGGACTCGCCAACCGTAACGCCCGCGCCATTGCCCTAGCCCCAGAAAATAAGGTTTGGGTGGCAACCAAACTGGGCGTTACCCGCTACGATGGAACCCGTTGGGCATTGCGCCACAGTCGGCGATGGCTCCTGAGTGATGATGCCCGCGACATAGATGTCGATTCCGAGGGAACCGCGTGGGTGGCAACTGCGGGCGGAGTCAGTGCCATTCGCCAGAAGTGGATGACCCTCTCCGACAAGGCAGAACACTATCTCCATATCCTCAGAGCGCGGCATCTTCGTCCCCCCGGTTTTGTGGGTCCTGCGGTGCTTGTTCGCCCCGGTGACCTTTCCGAATCATTCATTGAGGACGACGATAACGACGGCGAACACACTGGAAACTATCTCGCGACAGAGTCTTTCCGCTATGCCGTCACCAAAGCCCCCGACGCCAAAGAGAACGCCAAAAGCGCGGCGATGGCTCTGGAACAACTACAACGGATCACGGGGACAGATCACTTTATTGCGCGAGCAATATTGCCCATTACTACTGCCCCACGCCACGAAGTGGATCGCACATTCACGCCCCAAGAGATCGCGGACTCACATCGTACCGAGCCACGTGAGAAGATCATTGAAAAGCGTTGGATTCCCACTCCCGATGGTAAATGGCTCTGGAAGCGGGATGCCAGTTCCGACGAGGTGGATGGACATCTTTTCGGGTATGCAACGTATTATGCCCTTGCAGCGGATGAAGCCGAGAAGAAGCGGGTCGCGGGAGTGGTAGACAGGATCGTTGGCGGTATCGTTCGAAACGGCTATGTACTACAAGACATAGATGGTAAGGCGACACGCTGGGGAATCTGGTCGCCCGAAAAGCTGAATGGCGACTACAACTGGCATGAGGAGCGATCTGGAAACTCTGTAGAGATGATCGCCTTTCTGGGCATCGCCTATCATATGACAAAGAGCCCTCGCTACCAAGAGGCGGCAAAGTACCTAATCGAAAAGCACGGCTACGCGAAAAACGCCCTCTATCGCTACGAGGTTCCTTCGGAGCGTACCCATATTGAGGATGAACTGCTCAGCATTGTCTACCCCAGTCTCATGGACTTTCTCATTGAGCCAAAGCTTCGCTCTCTCTACCAAAAGAGCATGCAAATGTGGCATGAGACGGTTCGGAAAGATGGGACACCACTCTACGATTTCGTCTACAACCGTTTCGCGGGCAAATCGGTTTCGCTGGAAGGCTCCGCCAAAACCCTCCGTGAGTGGCCCCTGGATGCCATTGAGTGGACGGTAGATAACTCCACACGGGAAGACGTAGTACGAGACAAGACTCCCGGAGTCCCTGAAGGCTTTATCACGAAGATAGTGCCTCGCAGCGAGATGGGCTTGCAAAACTGGGATCAAGAGCCATACATGGCGGTGATTGGGAACAATGGTAATCGAGAAGACCGCCCTGCCGACTGGCTCCTCTCCTACTGGATGGGGCGTTACTACGGATTCATCACTCCCCCCATCAAGTAAAGCAACCCCCTTTCTGAACAGGGAAGTCTAGCGCATGGGCGTCGCTTGCGACGCCCTCCGCTCTCTTCTTTACAAGGACACTATTCGCGTGTTACACCGTCCAAAGCTCCATTCCGAGTATCGTTTTATCCCCGTGAATGCAAATACCGCGATCCTGATTTCGGAACGGGAGGAGCGTGTTTTGCGGGGGGGGATATATGTCGCGCTTTTGCCCTATCTGGAAGGCTCCTTCACTCCTGCCGAGATAGCGAAACAGCTCAAGCAGAGATACCCACGCGAGAATATCTACTATGCGCTAACGAGGCTAGAGAAAGAGGGGTGTCTTCAGGAAGCCAATCAACCCGCCCCTAGCCCCCTTAAAATTCAGATTCAGGAGATAGGCGCAACACCTCTGGATTGGCTTTCAGTGGCTCTTGTGCAATCAGGAGCAACTCTCGATCCAAATGCCTCTCTTCGGCTTGTCGCCACAGACGACTATCTACAGCCAGAGTTAGAAGAGATCAATCGGACTACACTTCACTCAGGAGTACCTTGGCTACTGGTGCGTCCCCTGGGTAAGACGCTCTGGTTGGGACCCCTCTTTGTACCCAATAAGACCGCCTGTTGGGAGTGCCTTGCAGAACGCCTCCGCAGTACCCAAGTCACACAAGGCTTTCTCCAAAACTTGGCAGAAGAGGGGCGTCCTGTGGTTCCCCCACTCGAAAGCAACGCCTCGTCACGCCTGTTGATCGCCTCGATCCTGGTGGAGCATTTACAGGAGTGGGAGCATGGGCGACTCGAAAACCGTATTCTCACGCTCAATCCCAAAAAGATCACCCTAGAGGAGCATCTTCTCCAGCGCAGACCCCAGTGCCGTGTCTGTGGAAGCCACTCTTTAGCGAAAGGTAACGCCGATTTTGCGCTAAAAAGCCGTGGAAAACAGCACACATCGGACGGGGGACACAACTCCTGTAATCCAGAAGCGACGTTCCTCCGTTACCAGCACCACATCAGCCCTCTCACCGGAGCCGTTCCCTCTCTCTCCCCAGTGAAGGGATTAGACGAGACACTGCATGTCTATCTCGCAGGGGTAAACTTTGCCGCTCCCAAACGCAACGATTTTGCTCTCCTCCGCGCCACTCTACGCAGTGCTAGCATGGGCAAAGGGGTGACGGAGATTCAGGCAAAGGTGAGTGCACTCTGTGAGGCGCTAGAGCGCTACTGCTGTCGGTATGAGGGCGACTCCTCCGCCGTGCGTGCCTCCCTTGAGGCGATGGGAGAGAGGGCGATTGATCCTCGCTCTATCTTACTCTTCTCAGAGAAGCAATATGCTTTGCGTGAGGAAGTGAATGCGCGTTCTGATAGTTGGAACTATGTACCGGAGCCGTTTGACCCTCAAGAGCAGATTGAGTGGACTCCGGTGCGCTCTCTCATTCATGGCACAAAAAGCTATGTGGCGACGGCGCAGTGTTGGTTTGGCTACCCTTTTGATTTGCAGAGGCGTTTTGTTCAAGCGTGTTCCAACGGGTGCGCGTCGGGAAACACTCTGGAAGAAGCAATCTTTCAAGGAATGATGGAATTGGTGGAAAGGGATAGCGTGGCGCTCTGGTGGTACAATCGCCTCTCTGTGCCTGCGCTAAACCTAGAGAGTTTTGCATTGCCTTATCTCGATCAAGTGCAAAAAGCGCATAGGGATCGTTACCAACGAGCACTGTGGGTACTGGATGTTACTAGTGATACAGAGATTCCCACCTTTGTTGCCGTATCGACAAAGCAGGGGCGAGAGGTTCCAGAGCCTGTATTTGGTTTTGGGGCGCACCGCGATCCGCAGATTGCTCTGCTTCGTGCCGTCACCGAGTTGAATCAGATGCTCAGCATCGTCGAAACTGCCAATAGAGGAGAACACGATTCCCACTTGCGACGCTTTTTGGAAGGGACGATATGGGAGCAGCTTCAATTTCTCAAACCCAATACTTCTGTTCCCACACGTACCAAAGCCCATTTCGACTACACTCCTAGCGACGACATTTTGGAGGATGTTCGCCTCTGTGCAGACCATCTATATGCTTTGGGTATGGAGACTTTTGCACTGGATATGACCCGCCCCGATATAGGCTTGCCTGTTGTGCGAGTTATTGTTCCGGGGCTAAGACACTTTTGGCGGAGGCTTGCGCCGGGGCGGCTATACACGGTTCCGGTAAAGAGGGGGCTTCTCGCGCAATGCCCTACCGAGGAGGAACTGAACCCTCTTCCAATACTAATGTGAGCAAGTAGCCCCTTTCCCTTTCGAGGGAACGGCGGGTACGATACGGATACGTTTGAGGTGAATGGAGAAGAGTATTAGATGCACGAGCAAGAGTATAGTTGGTATATTGTGGGCTGTACCCGCATGGGAATTACCCCAATCCCCCCGGAAGGCTTTGCGGAGCGTTGGCACGAGTTTGAAGCCCACGCGTCCTTGCTCAAGGAGTCAGAAGAGAGAGAGACGTTAGAGGCACTCGATGCTTCCCAACGTCAAGAGATGCAGAGGCGGTTTCAAAAAGAGGACTTTGTACGCGCCCTCTTGATAGGAATGGCAGAGACAAACGACACATAAGCCCACGGTATCTCGTGTCTTTGCCCCCTTCCCTTCAGATGCCCCTCTCCCAAATTGGGAGAAAGGCGGTCGCAAACAGGGCTTTGGCAAACGAGGCAGCACTTAGATTTTCCACTCTTTACGCGCCTCTTCCATAGAAACCGTCTTGCCCTCTTGCCAGCTGTAATGGGCAAGAGGGTTCTCTCCAATCCAACGCTCATCAACAGGCTCGTCGGCACGTTGATAACGGGTATCTGACGTGAGGCGATAGCGATTTGTAATATTGGTCAAGGAGGCGTGCATGGTGTACATTCCGAAGATCAGAACATCGCCCATCTGGAATTCTGTAGTTTGCCACTGCCCTCCAAATTTCTCCAGCATCTCATACGGGTCGCTGCTAAACCAACCTGTCACCTTGTCCCTATCCACGTCCATCTTCCCATAAGTCTCTCGCACACGCTCATAGGCTGAGCCTCTATGCGAGCCTACAAGAATGGCAAGGGGACCAATATCGTAGTTCAAGTCACCAAGTGGCGTCCAGCAAGTGTAGAGGTTTTGGGTTCCACGTCCCATATAAACAATGTCGTAATGCGCCCCCGTGAAGTCACCATTACCCACCACACGCAACCACTTATAGTCGAAAGTGAGCACAGAAGCCTCCAGAAAGTGGGCAAAAAAGCCCATGATCTCAGGAGACTCGACGGTGTTAAGAAAGAGGGGATCACGGGTCAGCTGCTTGCTTCCCCCCAAAAAGTCTCCTCTCGCTCCCTCCTTAATCACGCCCTCCATGAGAGGATAGTTGAGGTCAATTTGCTCGTTCTCGGCGAGGTTCTCCAACAAAAAACGCCGTGTGGCAAGCACTGTCTCGCGCTTCTGCACCCCCCGAAGGAGGAGATAACCGTCTTCCACCATGCGGGCTTGGAGTGCTTTTGGATCGGAGAGGATCGCATTCGAGTCCCGCAAGGTTCCCATCTGTGCGCTTCCTAGTTCCATCTCTCTATGTGCCATTTTGAGGATCATCACAATGTCTCCTTAGGTATCTAGCAAAAGAACGGGACGACACCACGCCCCAGAGTGCCCCTTGAGGTGAATGGGGAGTGCCATAAAGTTTTGAGGCATGGGAAGAGAGTAGCTCTCCTCTGGAAAGCGCAATTCCTCCACGATCCATATCTCTTTGCCTAATAGAATAGTATGCACTGTGGCGTCGTTCTCAGCATTCCAGCCTCCTATCCCCCAATGATCTACTCCTAGCCCTCGAATCCGCTTCTCGACGAGCCATTCTGCGGTCTCTGGCGCGAGGCGCGGAGATTGATAGAGCCATTTACTGCTACGCTCCCGAATGTCACCCCACCCCGTCGCCATGAGTACAATACTATCGGGAGGAAGGTCTACAGGCAGTGCTTTGGAAAGACGCTCCACCGTAATCCACTCCTGTGGTTCCATCGGGCGAAGGTCTGCGATCCATGCCGCTCCCACAAAGCGGTCTAATGGAATCTGATCAATAGACTTTCCTCCGGCGATCTTGTGGAGAGGTGCGTCGAGGTGACTTCCTGTATGGCTCGCAAGGGTTAAGGTTTCCCAACACCACGAGGCGGTCGCGTGGCTGCTGGTTACTTCTGATCGCACTAGAGGGTGGGCAGGGCAGTTTGGGGCAGAGTGAAAAATAGGCTGCGAGAGATCAAGGATACGCATGAGCGTCCTCCGTAGTAGCGATTAGGCAGAGCGGACTTCGACGAGTTGTACTGCCAGAATACCTGCTGCCGATGCGGTGAGAAAAAAGGCGCGATCCTCGTCAATCCCTCTCCCCATTGTGAGGGCATAGGGGCGAATGGTCTCTAACTCCTCCAGGCTCTGTTCTGCATCGATCACTATCGGCTCAATGCTTTCTCCTAGATTAATCGATTCGAGCAGAGAGTATATCTGAGAAAGTTGCTCAATGGGTAGGCGTGGTATGGGGAGCCAGAGAGGGGCACGAACCACCGAAGCCAGTATCGTATAGGTATGGTCACTCAAGCCACGATGTCGTCGTCGTGAATCGGCAAAACTGATTCGCGGAGTGAGGATTACGACACCGCCCAGCGACACAGCGGCATTGACTGCGATACCTTGATCGATCCCAGAAAAACCCAAATGTGTTTCGGTTCCAGCATTGCCGGGACCCTGACCCACTACGACGATATCCGCTCCCACGACCTCTTTGGCAAGAGCAAGGGCAGAGTAGAGGTTGATCGCCTCATAGTCTCCCCCAAATGCGTTTCCTGCCGTGATAGTGGCATGGAGAAGCCCTTGTTGTTTGAGCACAGGGATCAAGCGACTGAGCGCGAGAGAGAGGGCAGAGGCGTCGGTCATAATATAGACCACACGGGGTAGGTGGCGGTGGTGGTGTTCTCGTGCTGCCCAACGCACTCCGGTACAAACCCCCGCGAGTTGGCTATGCAATTCAATGCAGACGACAGGAAGCTCGGCAAGGGTCTGGAAGCGATCAAGGGTCGCGTGGTACATACTCTCCGGCGCTTCGGCGGCAAGCACGGGGTGTTGCAAAGGGGTATAGCGTAGTTTGAGGATATGTCCTGGCGGAGAGGTTTCGGGAAGCCGCGACGGAGTGATGGAGATTACGAAATCCAATCCTCCCGTTCCCAGCCCCATCTCTACCGCCGTCGTATTGAGCAGAACGGTATCTCCCAATTCAGCAGGACCCGTCAAGGTAGTGAGGTTGAGTGCTTGACGCAAGCCCTCTCCTGTCTCAGGACGGACTTGTATCTCCTGCGCTCCAGGGCGTTCGGAGGTAATCGCTTGTACGGTTCCGGTGATTCGATATTTCATTGCCGAAACCTTAAGGATTGAATGGATTTGAGTTTTTTGACCTGCTGACGATGCAAGTGTATTACCTCATCTAAAAAGGAGAGATTATCGTGTGAGAGTCACTTTTGTCAAGCCCAGTGGGTGGTCGGGGTCTTTCCCACGGCAAACCGAAAGGTAGTTTGCCCAGAGTTGACCGGGCACGATATAGAGAAGTGGGCTAAGGAGTTCATCTATTATTACAGGGATAGAAATTGCACGGGTTGCCAGTTCCAATATCTCAGGTGAGTGAGCAAAAATGACCATCTCCGCTCCTCGCTCCCGCAGTTTGAGAGCCAAATCAACCATAGAAGGGTAGGCACGTCCGTCTGGGGCATAAAGGAAACAAGGAAAACCTTCGGACACAATGGCAACGGGACCGTGTAGAAAATCTGCCATTGAGTAGGCTTTTGCAACAAGATAACTGGTCTCGGTCATCTTGAGAGCCGCCTCCAGTGCCGTCGATTGGTTTAGCCCTCGTGCCAAAACGGCGCACTCTTCGATATAGCGATAGCGTTCCACCGTCTGCCTAATCTCGTCATGAAGTGGCAAAAGAGACTCTATCTGCGAAGGAAGTAGGCGCAAACCGTTTAGGATAGTCGTGTTATTGACCCAGTGTCCCACCAAGAGTGCTACGAGAGCAAGAGAGGTGACATAGGTTTTAGTGGCTGCAACAGCACGCTCTTCACCTGCCCGACAGTAGAGCGCAAAGTCGCTGACTTGGGTAATGGCAGAATTCTCAACGTTGGTAATGCAGGCGGTCAAAGCACCTGTGGAACGTGCCGTGGAGAGGGTTTGCACAACATCCAACGCCTGCCCCGATTGTGAGATGCCTATGACGAGCGCACCAGAGAGTTGCATATGAGAATCGTAGAGAGTAAATATGGAGGGAGCCGCAAGTGAGACGGGAATACCTACACAGATTTCGATAAGGTACTTTGCATAGGTAGCGGCATGGTCGGAGGTTCCCCGCGCCGCGATAACGACATGACGAATATCGCGCTCACGTATCGCTTCCACCAAAGCAGCAACCTTTGCGGTCTCCATTTCGAGTACATGGTTTACCGCCGCAGGTTGCTCGCGTATCTCCTCTAGCATGATAGTCATATTGCTTCGTTTTCGCCTTCATTGACGCCGAAATTTGGCAAAAGTATACCCTCATTCCGAGGCTTTCTGCCGGCAATTATTGCCCTTTCGTGGTTTTCTGTGAGGAAAAGTGGAGAATCCGCTTGTGGTGTACCGACATTAATAAAGAGTAGTAGCCCGTTTTGATTTGGTAAAAGACACCAGAAAGGTTGTGTTTCGACTTATGACACGGAGGTTGACATCACTCTTGCCCGTCCTCATGCTGGGATTTGGGGCAGTAAGTGCTCAAGCACAGTTGAATCCCTTGCCGGATTTTACTCAGACAGCTCCCGTCGGTAAAGTGAGTAAAGAAGTGGCTCCAAGAGGAGCTGTTCGCTCGCCGCTATTTGGGATAAACACCGTTTGGGGACAAAATAGTAACCGTGAAGGTTGGGAAAACAACCCTCAAACCAAACGACTTGTGGAGCGCATAAAAGAGGCGGGAATTACCCATGTGCGCGTTATCATCCATTGGTCTGATATAGAGCGCGAACGGGGCAAATGGGATTTCCAGGCATTAGAAGGACAGCTGCGCTTTCTGACAAGGCAAGGCTTCAAACTCACCGCGATGGTGGAAGGGACTCCCGCCTGGGCTGTAGTAGGGGGTCAGGAGACTCTCGCACTCTGTCGCGCTAAAGGAGTAGAGAGAGTTCTCTCCTCTATGGCTCCCGATGCCAAATATTGGGATGATTTCGGGCGTTTTGCGACGGAGTTGGCAAAACGCTACAAAGACATTCTGCACCAGTGGGAGTGTTGGAGTGAACCCGATGGACAGGGGATGCCCTCTCTCCTACGCGATGCTAGCGGCAAGCCTATCGATATTCGGCTCTCTGGAGATGTTGTTGCCTATACGGGGTTACTTAAAGTGTTTTCAAGCGCAATGCACCGCGCCGATCCCGCTTGCAAAGTTGCCATTGGCGGACTCAGTGTTCCCAATACACGCTTTTTAGAGGGTATCTATGTTAATGGAGGGAAAGAGGCGTTCGATGCTATCTCAGTGCATCCCACTCTCTCTGGAAAGACTTTCGATTTTGCATGGATAGATGCTTGCCGTAGCCTACTGGTGACACGGAACGATCTTAGTAAGTCGTTTTGGGTCTCGGAATGGGGCTGGAATACCTATCCCGCGCATCCAAAAGGGATCAGCGAAGGAGAGCAGGCACGGCTTGTTCGAGAGGCATTGGTAGGGATGCGAGCGCGCCCCTATATTGAGCAGGCATACTATCAGACTCTGAACGACTGGCGAGAGGACGAGAAGAATCCGCTTTCGATCCACAGTTGTGGCTTGTGTGATCAAAACCTACAGCCAAAACGTGCCTACAAGGTGTTCCAAGCCGTCGCCTTCAATACCCCTGCTCCATTAAATCGTTTCCGCACGATTCCCATCCTTGCCAATGTGCCTCCCCAGTACTCTGATAACGCGGTCTCTCTTACGGTAGACATGAATAAGGGCGGAGCCGCTCTGCCTAAAATGTGGCGTGGAATGACCCCTTCGGGTATACGGCAGGGTATGCCCCATGGAGATTGGATAAAGCTAGCAAACCAACTCGCAACAGATAGCACAATGGTAGTGCGTGTCGCACCTCTCTCGGAAGAGAACGCCATAGAGGTAAATGCGGATGGAAGTTTTGTTCTCCACGAGGCAGTTATCGATGCGGTACTGATGGGCGTGGCACAAAAGGGAGTGAGCCTGCTAGTCTCCATAACTCCCCCACCCGGCATCACGGTACAGCACTGGGAAGAGATGGTAACGCAACTCCTGAAACGCTATGCCATGCAAAGCAAGTATCGGATTTTGCGTTGGGAACTGGCAGCCACTCCAGAGCAGGCGCGCCTCCTGTATCCTGCATTTGTGCGGAGCCTGCAACGAGAGGTTCCCGGATCGCTTTTAGGGTGTCGCCTCACCTCTCAAAGCCCCTTGGAGGGGCTAGACAAGTTTATGGAGAGTTGTGTCGAGAACGGGCTTCCTGTGCATATCCTGGGCTGGCGTGTCACCGATTCTGCAGAAGAGCTTGGGCAAACTCTCATCAATCTGAGATACCGATTGTCACACTCTGCCTGGTTCCGCACCACACGCCTCTTGCCAGAACTCACCGAGGAGAGTATCTTGAAATCGGGAGGGGCGATGCCCCTCGTCTTACGCCTCATAGACTACTGCCCTACCGACCAACCCAATGAACTCCAGAGCCTCCTTGTAGAGCAGAGTGTCCTGTTACAATCTTCTGGTGAACTCTCGACTTTACAAGGGGGTCTCACCTTCCTGAATCGTTTGGCAGGTACACGGCTTGCCGCCGAGACAGAGTCGCAAGGGGTCCAGATCATCGCTTCACGCAGTGTCGATAGTGTTCATGCGCTCCTCTGGCGGGAAGGTGCTGAGAGTAGTATACGCATGATACGGCTACTCCTGTCGGGGATCGACGGAGGGTTCACAGGGAAAGCACGCGCCTATCGTGTGAAGCTCTTTTCGCACACAGACACAGAGACGCCTCTCTTAGTGACGGACGTTCCTGTAGGAGAGTTGGACATTCCTCTCCTCATCGATTCCACCGATGTCCTCTTCATTGAGGTCAAGCCTATCACACGTCCTGCCTTTTTGGTGACCACAGATCTGCCACGCTTTGCCTACAAGAGTGGAAATGCTCTGGAGGGTGATGTGGGGATTCGGAATATGCTGACCAAGCCGAAGCCCTTTGAATTGGTGATCAGCACCTCTCTCTCCAGAGTGGCTCCGATGGGAAGTACTCCTGTTTCTAAAGGGACGCTTCGCCCCAATGTGACTCGCCTTATTCGCTATGCGCTTCCCATTCCCACCGTTTTTCGTCCCACTCCTGCCTATGTGAATTTTGTAATGGGCAAGGACTCTTATTCTGGAGTTGGGTTTTTGGTGGAACCGGCACTCGTTGCCACCCTCCCAAACCCAGTGCTGGACGTTCCTAAAGCAGGGGCGAATCTCGACGTTCCTGTGCGTGTGCGAAATGAGGGGTTGGTTCCCTTCTTGGTCACTCTTCACGCTCTCAATGGTAAAGAGACCACGTTCTCCATTCCAAAAGGGGGAGCCCTCACGCAATCGATCTCCTGTAAGACTCTCGTTGCCGATCCGGGGAACTACCCTCTCGATGTGAGAGTGGAGAGCCTAGGCGACCCCGTTGCCACCCTACGCCCCATTTTGCGAGTTCCCCTGCTCTGCCGTTATACAGAAAACCCCATTCGGATCGATGGGAACTTGGGGGAGTGGCAAAATGCGGAGCGGGTGGAGATGGCTCGCTCCGGACAGATTCGGAACAAGGAGTGGGGAGGAGTGCTAGACCTCTCTGGGCACTTCGCATTGCAGTGGGACACAGAGAACCTCTATCTTGCCTGCGAAGTACAGGACGATATTCTCTATCAGCCCTACGCAAATACCGAGTTATGGCGGGGGGATTCGGTGCTTGTCGGCATATCGGCATCACGCAATGCCTTGTGGGATCAGATAGGATACGCGGATGGGGAGCATGAGTTTGGAATGGCACTTTTAAGTGGTAACAAGCCGACTCTACAACGCTTCTCTGGAACCCCACGAGAGAACAGTCCTCAACCTAAAATCGCAGTGCGACGCGATGGGAGCCGACTTTACTATGAGGCTGCGATCCCCTGGTCACAACTACGCCCAATCAGTCCCAAGCCAGAGGCTCTCTTTGGCTTGGGGCTGCTCTTCAGCGATGAAGATGGACGGGGACGGGGGGTCTTGGAATGGGGGAGTGGTTTGGGAGAGGCTCGGCGTCCCGGGCAGTTCCCCAGTATTCGGCTTGTGCGCTAGCAGAGCATCATGCCTCATCACGCGTAGCGACTGCCGTGATCTCAATCAGCAGACCGGGAGTCAGTCCTACTTGAAAACAAGCGCGTTGGGGCCAGCCTGTAGGCTCTGTGCCGATCCATTCTTTCCACAATATATCAAAAACGGGCTTCATTGCAATATCTGCCAATAACACTTGAACAGACAGGAGCCTCTTTCGAGACGAACCAGCCTTCTGTAGTGTAGTATCTAGGAGCGCAAAAGTCTCCAGAGTCTGAGAACAAAAATCGCCGCTCACATCCGAAGCGTTTGACACCAGCCAAAGCAACCCTGCATACGCAGATGCGGTACTGCGCCCCTGTGTGCCCCCACTCCAACGCTTAATCTCCATGAAAGTCTCCTTCTTTCTCGTTACAAAACATCATCGCCACTCTCTGCCGTCCGAATCCGAATCGCCTCCCCCATCGGCATGATAAAGATTTTACCATCTCCTGGCTCCCCGGTTCGAGCATGACGCTCTATCGTTTCGACTATCTCATCTACATCTTCGTCTCGTGCCACGATCTCTATCTTGATTTTCATGGGCAGATCAATAATATAGTCCGCGCCACGATAGACCTCTCGGTGTCCTCCTTGCCTGCCCGTTCCTCGAACGTCCTGCACCGACATTCCAGTGACGCCTATCTCCCCTAGCGCGATCTTCACTTCGTCCAGTTTCATGGGGCGAATGATGGCTTCTATCCGTTTCATGAGGCGATCTTTTGTCCTTCCGAAAGAGCCACGATCTGAACGGCAACCTCTGGCGCACCAGAAGGCGCACCCCAATAGGAGCCTCTCACAGGAGCCACATCGCTATAATCGCGCCCTATATGTACTTTTATGTAGTGGGTGTCGGTCAGCATATTGTTTGTAGGATCGAAGCCACACCACTCCCCATTGGGAAGCAGGCATTCCACCCATGCGTGAGTCGCGTCGCCACTGATGAGGTGGGGGGTTCCTCCATGCAGAGGCGTCTCTTCCCATGAATCCAACCATTCATGTTCGAGCGCATCAAAGAGTTTTGCTTCTTCGGGATCGACCATACCAGTGTAGAGATAACCGCTCACATACCGTGCCGGAATCCCTTCACTTCTGCATACCGCAAGCATGATATGCGCGAAATCTTGGCAGACTCCCCTCCTCTGCTCCAAAAACTGTTTTAGGGGTGTTTGCACGTTTGTCGCGCCCGGCATATACAGGAAGGTTTGGTGGAGGTAGCGGGTGAGCGCAAGGAGAAAAGAGGCGGTGCTTTCATTGGCAAGCAGGCGCGCCTCTTTTGCTATTTGCCGCACCTCTGGGAGATGTGGAACCCGCTCACTGGGAGCCAGATAATCATAATAGGGTTGTTGTAAGCTGGAAGAGCCGTAGAGTGCCTGATCCTTGTTATGCACCTCCATCCCTCGAAGCGGGTCATGCAGGTGAGTCATTACGAGAGCCTCTGCCGTAATCAGCAGGGAAGGGTGAGCTTGACGTATCGTAAAGTGATGCACTTTTCCACCCAAAGTATCATACTCGAACGTCTTCGCAAAAGGCTGAAGCGTGAGGCGAAAACCGATACAGGTCTGCTCCGAATCGGTGAGAGGCATAAGACGCACCTCGTTCGAACTCTCGGTGGCAGGCGGATGATAGCTATAGCGAGTGGTATGGGTCACACGTAATCGCACAAAGAACAACCTTCCTGCCTAGTACGAAAGATACTGAGCGGTGATCGCATCCCCAATAGAATCGCACTGCTCAAGGACACGTTCTAGGAACTCGTGTAAGCCAATTTGTATAATCTCCTCCGGGCGCGTATAGTTGAGATCGGCATTGAGCCTCCCCAAGAGTCGCTCCGGCAAAATGAGCATGTCGTTTGTCTTATTACCACTAATGCGGCGAAGGCATCCCTCCACACGCGCCAGACAGTGGCGCACAGAGGCAGGAAACTGGGGGTGTAGCACCAAAAAGTCGATAATATGGTTCGGGTGGATCCCCTCGCGGTAGGTTTTGCGGTACATTTCGAAGGCACTCACCGATTTGAGGACCGCTATCCAGCTGTGCATATCCACGATGCTCCCCACTCCCCATTCCTCTCCACCTAGCAGGAGAGGATTCTCCTGTGAACGATAGGCAGGGAGTAGGTCGTGATACTTCACGTCTAGCAATCTTGCCGTCTGCCCACCGCGTTCCAAAAACCTTCCTGTATCTAACCAGTCGCGGGTCTCGCCCATCATCATGGTACGGTTTAGGATACCTTGAAAAAGATGGGACGAATCCTTAACCTGTTGGAAAAAGGTGTGTGGAATTCCTGCCAATAGGCGATCCATATTCCATTCACGCAGTGCCAACCAAGAGATGTTGAGTGCCTCCCACATCTCAGAAGAGAGTTGTTCTCGGATGGAACGCGCGTTCTCTCTCGCCATACTCCACATCTGGAAGATGGAGTCTGGATTCTCTTTATCAAACGCGAAATAGTAGAGGACATTGCGGTCTGTCGGCTCTCCATACTTTTCGTGAAACTCTTCCTCGCTCCCAGAGATAGAGAGGATGGAGTTCCAGAGGATGGGTATCTCCTCTGCCACAGGATCGATGGGCGTCTCCAGTGCTGAGTGATAGTGGACATCGATCATACGAGCGGTCGCTTCAGCACGTTCGACATAGCGTCCTATCCAGTAGCAGGCGTCGGCGTCACGACTGAGCATTACTGTGCCTCCTCTCGTATAGGTGTCTGAGGTGTGAGTGGTGTCATTTGAGACATACTCTGCATCTGAGAACCCTGCGACTGTGACTGTGTCATCTCTCCTATAGGCTCATGGGCAAGCACCCATGTATCCTTACTACCGCCCCCTTGTGAAGAGTTCACCACGTAGGAGCCTTTACGCAGCGCCACGCGAGTGAGTGCACCAGGAATGAGAGTGATACCGCTCTTACCATTCAGCAGATAAGGGCGCAAGTCGACGTGCCTGCCCTCGAAATGATCTCCCACAAACGCAGGGGCGCGGGAGAGGCTGATGAGGGGCTGTGCAATGTAGTTCCGAGGGTTCGCTTCAATCTTGCGGGCAAACTCGTCCTGCTCTGCTTTCGTCGATTGAGGTCCCATGAGCATCCCATAGCCCCCCGATTCATTGGCAGCCTTTACAACGAGCTTATCTAGGTTCTCCATAATATACTTATAGTGGTCGGGAAGCCATGCCAAGAAGGTCTCCACATTGGGGATGATCGGCTCCTCGTTGAGGTAGTAGCGTATGATCTGGGGGACGTAGGCATAGATCACTTTGTCGTCGGCGACTCCCGTTCCAATCGAGTTTGCAAGTGCCACATTTCCGGCACGATAGGCGTTCACTAGCCCCGTGACACCAAGCCTTGAGTCGGGTCGAAAAACGAGGGGATCGAGAAAATCGTCGTCGATGCGCCTATAGATCACATCCACACGCTGTTTTCCACGCGTGGTCTTCATGTAGACCACATTATCTTCAGTGAAGAGATCGCGCCCTTCCACCAACTCGATACCCAACTGCTGGGCAAGGAAGGCGTGCTCAAAATAGGCACTATTGTAGACTCCGGGGGTCAGGAGAACGACGTTCGGGTCCTCTATCCCAATAGGAGCCAATTCGCGCAGATTGAGGAGGAGCTGAGTGGTGTAGTGATCCACAGGGCGAACGGGCAATGAGCGGAAGATGGTCGGCATGACTCGCGTCAGGATACTCCGGTTCTCTAGCACATAGGAGACGCCAGACGGGGATCGGAGGTTGTCCTCCAAGACCTTATAGGTTCCATCGGCATCACGAATCAGATCGCTTCCACAGATATGGACGTAGATGCGCCCCGGAGGGTCTGCCCAACGAAATTCACGCCGATAGTTGGTGGCTCCGAAGACGAGTTCTGGTGGGATAACGCCATCATTGAGTATCTTTTGCTCGTGATAGATGTCGTAGAGGAACTCGTTCAGCGCGGTGAGGCGTTGTTTGAGTCCCCGCTCGATATGCTCCCACTCGTTGGCGGGAATAATGCGCGGGGCAAGATCGAAGGGCCACGGCTTTTCAACACCGTGTTCGTCACCGTAGACTACAAATGTGATACCTTGATTGACGAGAGTATGTTCAGCAAGCTGACAACGAAGCCGAAAGTCTTCTAGTGGCATTTCGCTGAGACGCTGGAAGAGGTCTCGATAGTGTGGTCGTGGTTGCCCCTCCGGCGTGAACATCTCATCGTAGAATCCTTCGGTCTCATAGCCATTGAAAAGGGACATAGAAGAATCCACCTTGGAGAGATTCGTAGTCTCGGCATTGAAACCACGTAGAATTCCTGTAGGGTAGGCATCATCGCCTGAAACGGGGGTGCTTTTGAGAGCAAAAGCACGGAGCGGGAACATTCAGCAGGTTAAAGCTCATTATGCGCGAGGTTCTCCCTATTTGTCAACGGGTTCCAAAAGGAAAAGAGAAATTCTCGTCTCTTTTCCTGCCTTCAAGGGGTGTCGAAAGAGCCTCACTTGGAAAAACTAAAGGCTAGGAAGGAGTATCCCCAGAACAGAGCTAATAAGGCTTTGAATCTCTCCCATCCCCCATCAAGACTCATTATCAAGGAAATAGCGTATGCGCCTACAATCACTTGTGACTCTCTCGGCTCTGCTTGTGGCTCTCCCTGTCTTCGCTCAGCAAAAGCCCAACCCCTCCATGGTGAAGAACTATGGCAAACTCTCTCTCTCCTTTGAGAGAAACAGGGGACAGACCGACAAACGGGTCAAGTTTTTCTCACTGGGAGGCGGATACTCTCTCTTCCTCACTCCCAAAGAAGCCGTCTTCTCTCTCAAAAAGAGTTCCCCCAAACCAAAGGGGGAACAGACCGCTCACGCCAAGCCTGAGAAAACTGTGGGAGCCGTCCTGAGAATGCAACTCGTGGGCGCAAACCCAGAGGCACAAGAGACCACAGAAGCCAAACTCCCCGGAACCACGAACTACTTTGTTGGGAAAGACAAGAGCCAGTGGCGGACTGGGGTAGAGAACTATGGCAAAGTCGGGTTCAATGAGGTCTACAAGGGAGTTGATGTCGTCTACTATGGCAACCAGAGCCAGTTGGAGTATGACTTCATCGTCAAGCCGAAAGCAGACTCAGGTTCGATTCGTCTGAAGTTCGCAGGGGCAAGGAGAGTGAAATCCCTACCGAGTGGAGAACTCCTGCTTGAAACAGGGAATGGAAGCATGAAGTGGCACTCTCCCGTGGCGTACCAAGAGGTGGCAGGAAAGCGAAAGTCTGTTCAAGCGAAGTACCACATCTCCAAGGGGAATGAGGTCTGTTTTGCTGTGGGAGCGTATGACCGAAGCCGACCGCTAGTGATTGATCCTGCTCTGGTCTACTCCACCTATCTGGGAGGGACAAAAGACTATGATTGGATTAATGCCCTTGCGATTGACAGTAAAGGCTGTGCCTATGTAACGGGGCGCACCTACTCTACCGACTTCCCCACCACCCCAAAAGCTTTCCAAACACAATATCGAGAGAATCAGGACGCCTTCGTGACGAAGTTGAGTGCAGATGGGAAGTCTCTCGTCTACTCCACCTATTTGGGAGGCGAAGCGTATGACTGGGCAAACACCATAGCCGTAGATATCAAAGGCAACGCCTATGTGGCGGGACATACCAACTCTTTTGAGTTTCCCACCACCACCGGAGCCTTCCAAGCTCAAAGCGCAGGGGGAGGGGCAGATGGCTACGATGGCTTCGTGGCAAGGTTGAGCGTGGACGGAAGCTCTCTGGTCTACTCGACCTACTTGGGAGGGGCTAGCGATTATGACTACGTTTATGCTATCGCCGTAGACAAGAAAGGCAGTGCCTACGCAGTGGGGCGCACTTTTTCTGCCGACTTCCCCACCACCGCAGGAGTCTTCCAAACAGAAAGCGCAGGAGGAGGATACTCTGATAACGACGGTAACTTTTTCCCGTATGGCGATGCCTTCATCACAAAACTGAGCGGAGATGGCAAATCACTTATCTACTCCACCTATTTACTTTAGTTTCCGGTAAAAGTATGTAGACAAAAAGTGTGTTACGACATCAGGCAACTTCTGAGGTAGAGTTAAGTCGCCAAACAAATCCTCTTCCCGGAGTACCTGATGTCCTCTCTAGTCTACCGTATAATCCCGCTGTTCACACAA
>CAMCUQ010000019.1 GCA_945878775.1 Chthonomonas calidirosea | reverse complement strand
GGAGATGGCGTGCAGGATTTTGTGCTTGAGGCTCTCAATGGAGGAACCTATTCCACGCTACAGGCGCGGAAAGCCGGTTTGCTCTTGGTGCTGATTTTTAGGTCAGGTTGTGATACCTGTCAGTGCAGTGCGCCCTATTTCCAGCGGTTTCAGGAGCTATATGCATCCAAGTCCGACGGGAATTTTCAGATTTTGGGCGTTTCGCAAGACAATGCGAAAAAGAGCGAGGATTTCGCACAACAGCATAGACTGACGTTTCCCATTCTACTAGATAGCATGCTGGAGGTCGCGGAACGTTATGCCATTACAAATGTTCCGAACCTCTATTTACTAGATGGTCGAGACACGATTGTGGAGGCGATCACGGGGCACTTTAGTATCAAACGGTTCAACGATTTGGCGAGGCAGATTGCACAGTTTTTGGAGGTTGCCTACGTTCCTGTTGTATCAGAGACGGATCGTGTACCCGATATGAAGCCCGGTTGAGGCTCCAAACGTCGCGCCTGAGTATCAGGTGTTGCCCTCTGCGCGAGGGTGTGATTTGTTATAGACCTCCATCATGTGTTCCATGGAGACGTGGGTGTATATCTGGGTCGTGACGAGGTTTGCATGACCCAGTAGCTCTTGCACGACTCTAAGATCGGCTCCATGCTCAAGAAGGTGGGTAGCAAAAGAGTGGCGTAGGGTGTGTGGGGTGGTTTTGAGCCGTTCTGAGGCGATCTGGAAATACTTATCGAAGGTGCGCCGAATGCCTCTATCTGAAAGCCTTCTGCCAAACCGGTTTAGGAAGACGGCGGGGTCGGGCTTACCCTGATTTTTGAGGGCGAATTCTGGTCTTGCGTAGTGCAGATAGTTGCGAATGGCTTGGATCGCGGCATTCCCTATAAAGGCGACACGCTCCTTGCCCCCCTTGCCGTGTCGAATCAGAATCTCCTCGGCACTAAGATTGAGATCGCTAATATCCAGCCCATGCGCCTCTCCTGCCCGAATGCCGGAGGCGTAAAGCAGCTCCATGAGTGCCTTATCCCGCATTCCATCGGCGGTATTTATGTCCGGTGCATCGAGCAGTTGCTGAATTTCGCCTTCCCGCAAGAATTCAGGAAGCAGTTTCTCTTGCTTAATGGGCTGTACTCCCAAGGTGGGGTCTGTTTCGAGGTAGCCTTGCCGAATCCCCCATTTACAAAAGGCGCGAATGGCGGCGAGTTTTCTGGCGAGAGAGGTCCGCTTGAAGTTCCCTTGATGTAGGTCTGCCAAAAACGCACGAACGTGGATACGAGAGAGGTTCTTCAGCCCATCTGCGCCGACATCGGGGTGTGCTTGGAGGTAGCCAAGAAACTGTACTATGTCGGAACGGTAGGCGCGAATAGTATGGTTTGCGGAGTTTTTTGCGAGTTTTCGGAATTGAAGGAACGCCTCTAGTTTTGCATTGAGGGGAGGCGCGAGTTCTGGCTCGACCGGTAGGCGTGGCGCGTCTCCCGATTCTAGAATCTCCTCGATCTTCGCCTGTTCCTCAATGTTTATGGGCACGCAATATCCCCTTTCCCACTGAAGCTTACTTGAGCCGTTTTGCAAGCTCTTCTGCTTCACGCGCGGCGAGGTCTTCTGAAGTGAGCCTCCGTGGGGCTGCTTCCTCAATATGTTTTTTCGCGGTGGGATCAAACGTCTCCAAGTCGGTTTGTGCAACAAGAAGATTGTAGCGCAGTTTGAAGTCCCGTTCCGCATCTGTCAGACGGGTTTTAGCCTCTTCCGAGAGCGAATCGAGCCACTTGTTTTGCATTTGGACGCGCATATCTTCATGGCGTTGTGCCACATCTGGCGCGAGGCTAGCAAGATCGAGTTCTAGTGCAACTTCGCCCGAAGTATATATCTTCTGGATAGTTCCCGAAAGCCCACCAAAGTGAGCATAGTAGAGTTGACTCTTCGTGTCCTCTGCCGTCACGTCTCTTGTCGCTACTTGAACGCGATCACCTTCATGAAACTTCGTTGCCATACGGCTTATTTCTCCCTCATAACTAGATGTTGATAGCAATAGTATACACTTTAGGAGCGGACTTTCCACACAATCCCTATTTTTCTTCTCGAAAATGAACTTTTCATCGAAAATTTGGCTCTGAAGAGTGTACAATGGCGCAACGAAAAATCATTATACTATTTCGTAAAACTAATGTATCTAAAGGGTCTCTGCTTCGTCTATAGAAGTGACATTGAAGGCACATCTGCCACATTGTCTCGGAATACGCTACTATCCGTGAGGGAGAACACATTTGTGCTCAAACTAAAGCGCGCTTTGTTGGGGGAGATGCTTGTAGAAGAGGGATTGATCACCGCTGAGCAACGTGACATCGCTCTCAATGAACAGAGACGCATCGGTGGAGGGAAGCGACTCGGTGAGATACTTGTTAACCTTCGTATGGTCACCGAACCAAACCTACTTCGTATTCTCTCTCGCCAACTCGAATGCCCCGTTGTCGATCTAAATCAGCTACCACCTCAGCGTGATGTGTTGGATCGCATCCCCAGTGAGTTTGCCCTTCGCTATCAGCTTCTACCGCTCCACCAAACCGATGGCACCCTGTTTGTCGCTATGGCAGACCCGCTTGATATTCATGCCATAGACGATCTCCATCTGCTCACGGGGTTAGATATTTCTCCTATGCTCGCCTCTGCAAATGAGATTCGCAGAATCGGTGAACAGTTCTATCTTTCCCGCATGATCCAAGGGGTTCAAGAGGCAGAGCGTGCCGTTGAGGACGATGAAAGCCTCGACGTGGCAGACCTTCAAAAAATGGCGAAAGAAGAACTCGTCATTCAGATGGTCAACCTCATCATCAATCAGGCGATTCAGGATCGGGCTTCAGATATTCATGTTGAGCCGTTTGAAAAAGAGCTACGAGTTCGGTATCGCGTGGACGGTGTTCTCCATGAGGTGAACTCTCCACCCAAACGCTACCATGCCGCTATCGTGAGTCGCATTAAGATTTTGGCAGACCTAAACATCGCAGAGCGTCGTCTCCCGCAAGATGGACGTATGCGAATTCGTAGCGCAGGCAGACAGATCGATCTCCGTATCTCCACCGTTCCCACTGTGTATGGCGAGAGCCTCGTCATGCGTATTCTGGATAAGCAAACAGCAGTCTTGGGGTTAACGGAACTGGGGATGGAGCAAATCGTCTTTCAGAAGTTTCGCCGCCTCATTCAGGAACCACACGGTATCATTCTTGTGACGGGTCCCACTGGCTCTGGAAAAACGACAACCCTCTACGCTGCCCTCAGTGAAATCTACAGCACCGAAAAGAAGATTATCACTGTGGAAGACCCTGTTGAGTACCAACTGAACGGAGTCAACCAGATTCAAGTGCATCCTCAGATTGGGTTGACGTTTGCGAGTGGGCTACGTAGTATTGTTCGCCAAGACCCGGACATCATCATGGTGGGAGAGATTCGAGACCATGAAACGGTCGAAATCTCCATTCATGCTGCACTCACAGGACACCTTGTCTTAAGCACCCTCCACACCAACGACGCGGCAGGAGCCATTAGCCGCCTTTTGGATATGGACGCAGAACCCTATCTCATTGCCTCTTCACTCATAGGAACTGTGGCGCAACGTCTTGTTCGTATCAACTGCCGAGCGTGCCGAGAACCCTACGACGAGAAGCCGGAAGTGCTACGAGACATCGGTATCGATTCTGCTATGCTGAACGGGAAACCGCTCATGCGTGCAAAGGGTTGCCCTGAGTGTAGAGGTGTTGGCTTCAAAGGCAGATCGGGCATCTATGAGATGCTCACGGTAGACGAGCAGATACGCCGAATGATCGTTGAGCGCACTCCTGCGACGCTCATTAAACAGTATGCACAACAGACTCACGGCATGGTCTCCATGTTACAGGATGGGCGTGCGAAAGTCCTGAAAGGGGAGACAACGATTCAAGAGGTTCTGCGCGTCTGTCAGCGCGAAGATTTCGAGATGTAGTCGTTTTCACCTTGGTGTCCAAAGGACACGATGAGGGTGACAACATGTTAGGCACTTAGCCTCTTTCTTTTGGGGATACAACACGCTCTATGCCAGACTTTCAATATGAAGCGGTCGATAAATCTGGGAAAACAGTTCAAGGAACCATCTTTGCGCACGATACGGCGGAGGCGGCGGTAAAAGTACGCTCGACGGGTGCGTATCCAACCCAAATAATCGCCTCCAATGGTAAACAGGTTAGCTCCTCTGCAAAGAAGGAGGCGAATGGCACACGTGAGATTTCACGCGGTGGGCGCGTCTCACGTATGCAACTCCTGCTTTTTACACGAGAAATGTCTGATCTCCTAGATGCAGGTTTGCCCATGGATCGCGCCTTTTCCGTCTTGATCGAGCAGACGGAGAGCCAAGCCTTCCATGCCATGCTCTCTGGAATGCAGTCGGACATTCGAGCAGGACAACCTTTGTCTGAGGCACTGGCAAAATTCCCGCGTGAATTTCCTCCACTCTATTACAACATGATTCGGGCAGGTGAGGTTTCTGGGCAACTCTCTGAGGTGATGATGCGCCTTGCCGACTTTATGGAGAAGGAGCAGATGCGCCGCAGTCAGGTCATCTCCGCGCTCACCTATCCTGCAATCCTCGTCTCTGTTGCTGTCCTCTCCCTAGTTTTTTTGCTCACATTCGCCATTCCCAAGCTCTCCGGTGTCTTCAAGGGGTTGGGGGCGGCACTTCCCATGCCCACACAATTTCTCATTGGGGTCTCCAGCGTGGTTAGCTCCTTTTGGTGGGCTATTCTGCTCGTGGGGTTTGGTGTCTGGTACGGCTTTCGGCTCTGGACAAATACCCGTGCGGGACGCCATATTTACGACAATTTTCGACTGAAAATGCCTGTGTTTGGTAAGTTGATCCAAAAGCTGATCTCCTCGCGATTGGTACGAACCATTGGCACTCTCTTGAGTGGAGGCGTTCCAATTTTGGAAGCGATGGATATTGCCGCCTCTGCATTGGGGAATGTCATCGCCTCTGAAGCGTTGCTGGAGGTGCGTGGTGGGGTACGACAAGGGGAGACGCTAAATCATGCGATGGAGCGATCCGACATCTTTTTGCCTGTTGTGCGTCATATGACCGCAGTGGGGGAGGAGACAGGGCGACTGCCCGCCCTCTTGCTTCGTACCGCGAACACACTCGATTTTGAGGTAGATAGCACAATGCGCCGTTTGACGAGTCTCGTCGAGCCGGCGGTGGTGCTGTTTATGGGTGCTTTCATTGGGTTTGTTGTGCTTTCGATTCTGCTTCCCATCTTCCAGATCAACACGCTTGTAAAATAGGCGCGGGAGGCACGTTATTGCTAAAGGAGGTTCTCTTTGAAACGTGATGTAAGATACCGTCAGGGCGGTTTTACCCTTATCGAATTGGTTGTCGTTATTGTTATTGTGGCGATCCTCGCCGCCACCGTTTTGCCGAGGTTTTTGGGGCGTACCGAAGACGCGAAAAGGTCGAGTGCTGTTTCTACCATCCAAACCTTCAGAACCCAACTCGAACTCTATCAAATAGACGTAGGGCACTATCCTACTTCGAGCCAAGGGCTTTCGGCACTGTTGGTAAACGCCGGAGAGAAGGGCTGGAATGGTCCCTACCTAAAAGATGTTACCACTGTTCCCAAAGATGCATGGGATCACGACTATACCTATAAGCAGCCGGGAGACGCAGGGCGTGAGTATGACATTGTTTCGCCGGGACCCGATGGACAGTTGGGAACGGCAGACGATATTCAGCACTGGAATCTCCAGAAGTAATCCAAGATGAAACGTTACCGTCGTGCTCAGGTGCAGGGCTTTACTCTCATTGAGTTGGTCGTCATCATCGTTATTATCGCAACAGTGGCGAGCATTGTCGTGCCATCCTACTCCCATTTTTGGGAGCGAACACGCTTTCAAGGCGTAGTGCGCGACATTACCGAACTGTTTGCGGATGCGAGAGAACGCGCCGTCAATAAGGATACGACGGTTTCGGTACATTTCGACACGCAGATGCAGACCTTTGTCCTTGAGACGAATCCTCTTCAGCCCCAAAAAGAGTTGCCTGTCGCTTTTACCTCTGGCGAGGATACGACATTGCAGGACAAGGCGACACCGGGTAGCAAGCGGGGGTATCAGTTACGCGAGGGGACGGTGATCACGGCGTTCTCTTTGGGGAATAGTGGTGCTGTGACCAGTTCGGCGGGTAATCTCACCGCCGAGAGCCTGCATTTTCATAGTGATGGAACCAACGAAGGCGCACGCGTTAGTATTATCAATGAAAATGGGTATGCCGCCACTATCAAGGTTTTCCCGACGACTGGGCAGATTATTACGGAGGAACAGTAGCCGAAATGTCTGCTCGAAGTCATAAACGAAAACAGGTGGGTTTCACGCTTGTTGAGATGGTTGTGGCGGCGGTACTGCTTGCCGTTGGCATTGCGGCGACACTTGGGGCGATCACCTCTTCCACACAAGCGACCAGTATCTCAGAACACTTCGAGAAGTCGGCTCTCCTGGCACAGCACTTGATCACGCAACTCTCGCTTCAACCAGAACAGATTGCGTCTGGCGAGAAGCAGGGAGACTATGGCGAACCCTATCAGGGTTATCGGTATACCCAGAGAGTCGAGACTGGCGAGTTTGAACATCTGTATCGGGTGACCATTATTGTGGAGTGGAGAGACCCAAACCACCCACAAAGGCGCACTTTCACGACCTACATTCGGTATAACCCGGACGAACAGAAGCAGGACGAAAAGGACTCTGACCAGGACAAGGAGCAGCAAGACACGCCTAACGGTGACTCTGGGGAAGGGGACGGCAATGATGCCCCGAACGACTAGAAGTCGCTCTGCCTACACCCTCCTAGAGGTCATTCTTGCGCTGACGCTCTTTGGGATTATTATGTCTGCGATGGCGTTGGCGGTCTCGGCAGGCTTAAGGGCGTTTACTATCTCTAGTGTCCGTCAACAAGAGACTATGGACATTCGCGGGGTATTTCACTTTCTGAACCAAGATTTGCAGGCGACTTTTGCCTCTGGTGGGAATCCGGCGTCGCTCTTCGTGGGCAATGGCGGGCTTAGCGGGGGAACTTCGGGAACCTCTGGAATATTGACTTTCACTACCCTTTCGCATCGAATAACAGGCTTAGGGCTGAGTGACGCTTCCGCCTCGACAATGCTGGCAAGTGCCTCTGGCTCTGGTGCACAGGCAAACTCCTCTCTGCCTCAATCCGACGTGGAGTTGGTGCGCTATGAATTTGATGCAGTCAAAGGAACCTTGAGTCGGATCACTGTTGCTGTGCCAAACATCAGTTTGGTGGGAAAGTCTCAAGCCACTCCAGAGACTCAAATAGCACAACATGTTGAATCGATCAACTTACGGTTTTGGGACAATGTGAACCGAAACTGGAGATCAAACTGGGATTATCAGCAGAGAAACCGACCGCAGCCGTCTCAAGATCAACAGGGTCCTCAAGGCGGAGGGGCGAACGGGGAGCAGGGTGGAAACCAAGGTGGAAACAGTGGAAGCAGCAATCAAGCCACGGGAGATCGCTCCCCACCCAGTGCAGTCGAGGTAACGGTAACGATGCGACGCGGAGATGGCTCTCTCTCCAATCTTGTGACAACGATACCCATATTGGCTCCGAAGCCTGTGACGAATAGCGTGACAACACCTGTTAGCTCGAACCCGTCTGGTGCAGGCGGCGACCCTTCTAATGACCCGCAAGGACCACCGCAATGAGGCTCAATCAACCTCTGAAAACGAAAACTTGGAGACCAAGACAAAGGGGGCAGGCACTGGTTCCTGTGATCTTTGTCCTGCTGATCTTCACGGTGCTTGCGCTCTCTTTTGCGGGAACGACTCAGCGCGAGATTAGCGCAAGCAACAACTTTGCACGGCAGACAGAACGTTCTTTGGCAGGGCAAGGTGCTATTCAGTACGCCATGGCGGCTCTTGCTCAGTCGAGCAATAATGGTGCGACGTATGGGGTTCTCACGCCAAGTTCTAATACCGACGCTAATGGTTGGATGCAGATCGGGGACGCCTATGTCAAAATAGAGGTGATTGACACTGGAGCCTTTTTGAGCCTCAATGGAGCCGACAAGCCACGCCTCAGCCGCCTGCCCGTCTTTAGGGATAACAGCGATCTTGTCGATGCGATCCTCGATTGGAAGGGACAGGGCAATGAAGCGAACGAGCAAGGGGGCGCGAAATTGGATTACTACCTAGCTCTCCCAACACCCTATAACTGTAAGGAAGCCGCCTTCGATTCCGTGGAAGAGTTGTTACTCGTTAAAGGCATGTCGCCACAAATTCTTTATGGTAGCGCAAGCGGGACTCCCGTTGACACGGATCAGAATCAGGGTGGGGCGAGTGGTTACCGTGTGGGTGGAGCGGGTTCCTACGGGACTCGGCAGGCAACGCCGGAGGGAGGTGGTCTGCCCGGTCCGCCTCCGGCAAATGGGGGGCAGAATCCAAACCAGAACAACCCACAAGACAACGACCCTGATGCCGATGATCCGGCACAGTTTCAAGAACTGTTTCAAAATAGCCAGATTCCACTGGTAGAGTTATTGGTCCCCTCTGCCCGAGAGCGGAACGTCTCTGCGGATGGTAAAAAGCGCATCAATATCAATACTGCCAAGCAGGAACAATTGACTGAGATCGGGCTAACACCAGAGCAGGTGCAAAGCCTTGTCGCCGCCAAAAGTGGAAACAACAATAACCCGCCTGGCGCCAGTAATGGTCCCGGAGGACCACCTCCAGGAGACCCAGGAGGTGGTCCTCCAGCTCCCGATCGCAAGAGTAGACAGAACGGAGGGAATCCTGGACAAGGCGGAGGGGGGAACCCCGGTCAGGGCGGAAATAACCCAGGACAAGGTGGGGGCGATCCTTATGGAGGTAACAACAACCAGGGAGGTGCATCGGGTTCGCTCACCTCGTTGGCTGATCTGATTTCGGTTCCGGGCTTTACACGCCGTACCATTCAGCAAATTGCAGATAAGATCACCTTTGATGGTCTGCCTTATCGGGAAAATGTGGTGAACATCAATACCGCTCCCGCAGAAGTATTGGCAACCGTACCTGGTATGGATAGTAACGCCCTTCAACAAATACTCGAACCTCGTCAGAAGGGGCAGGCATTTCAAACGATTGGAGACCTCTTTAGCCTGAAGGGTATACGTCGGGTCCAGTATCAACGGATGCTACCCTACCTTTGTACAAAGTCTTCGTCCTATGTCGTCCGTGTTCAGGTGCGGATGTCTGGACAATTGAGCGTGTTTGCGGTGAGTGCGTTGGTGGAAATGACTGCGAAAGGACCGCGCCTGCTCCAATGGCGTGAAGTCCCCCGTCAACCTGGTTGGACATACTGGCAACCTGCACCCAAGCTTCCCCCGTCGGGAAATGGTCAGGCTCCTGTAGCCAGCGAAGAACCTATCTCATAGGTAGTGAGATTAGAGGAGATATTATCGTGGCGAACGGTACGCCTAACAAAAATTCAGGAAGAAACTCCACTGTTGCCATTGAACTGGGAACCTCTGTTCTGCGCGCAGTGGAGATCGGTTGGACAGGCTCTCAAGAGGGACAAGTGTTGGGTAAGGGACAAGCGAACCTGCCTCCCCAGTTCTGGCAAAACACTTCCCAACAGCCCGCCTACCTCACCAGTGCCATAAACGAGGCTCTGGGCAACGGGCGCATCGGTGGGAAATCTGTGACTATCACTTTGCCCCGTCACCTTGTTACGGTCCGCTATGCCCGATTGCCCCATGCGGAGCCTGAGCAAATGCGAAGCATGGTCACCTATGAAGCACAACAGTATATACTATTCCCTCTCGATGAGGTTATTCTTGACTACTGTACGCTCCCTGAACCTGCGATGGGAGATGAGCTACAAACGGTGTTGTTGGTTGCCACACGGCGGTCTCTCGTTCAAGAGATTGTTGCGTCTTGTGACCGCGCGGGCAGGCAGGTAGACCGTATCACTGTCTCCTCCTTGGCACTCGCTGAGCATCTCCATAGTATGACGGAACCCACGGCGCTTGTGCATTTCGATGCGGGGACGCTGGAGATGGTCGTCGTCTCAAATCGTGCGGTGATATTTTCTCGCTCTGCACTGGTAGACCCGAACGGTACAAGACTTCGAGACGAGGTGCTTAGGACTTTTGTTGCCTATCAGAACGAGCAAGGGAGTCTGCCTCTGGCTCAAGTGCGGGTGAGTGGCGATGCAAGCCAACTTGTGCCTTTGCTAAGAGATTTGTTAGATGTGCCGGTTGAGCCGTTACGAGCGCGAATCCTTGCACCAACCGACTCGACTGCACTTGCAGTTGCTGTGGGAGCATCGTTGCAGGGTAGCACTGAATCTATTGGGAGTATCAATCTTGTCCCCACAGAACGCGCCGAGAAACGCGCGGAGGGGATGCGACGACGAAACAACGCCTTGGCACTCACGGTTGGATTCGTGGCAGTGGCAAGTTCGGTACTTTTCGTTAAAAAGCAACTCGATGCACAAGAGCGAGACATGAGAACCCGTAAGCAGGCAAATAAGGATTTGCAGGATGTAACGGAACGACTCACTATTCGCAAAAAGATGGTCGAGAACGACCTGAGCCTCAAGCGTGATCTCGAAGAGGGGCTTGCGCGGAAACATCCTGTCGTTGATATTCTTGTCGCGATAAGTCGTGCATTGCCCACTACAGGCGAGACATGGCTCACCCAACTGAGTGCCGAGCGTAGCGGAACAATCACTCTACGTGGTGACACGAAATCCGAGGCTGCACCGACCGAGATTGTGCTTGCGTTGCAACAAACGGGTGGTTTTTCGGAAGTCCACTTAGGCTATTTAGGTGAGGCACAAACCTCCAGTGCGAAGCCAAGTCCAACAAAGCCGCCTGTTCAATCGGGGAGCGCGCCGACTTTGCCTGGCTTGCCCTCTAATAAGCCTATCACACCACCCACAAACACGCCTCCCGGAAATACGCCACCGCCTAACAAGCCTGGCGGAATGCCAGCACACCCTAATCCTAACCCTATACAGGCTATGCCCCAGGGAGTGCCGGGACCTCCGCCTGCACATCAGCCACCAACACGCCTTATGCCTGGCGGACTGCCCCCTGGTTTCAACGGAGGTCCCTTGCGCCTAACACCACCTCCGCCCACTAACACAACAACGGAATCTGATGCGCCGGTCATGATTGAGAACCCCGGAGGACCCCGGGTGAAGCAGATGCCTCCGTTCACAGACTTAGTGAATCAGGCTCCGCCGAAAGGTGTGGTGATTATACGCGGGACCGCGTTGCCACAACCCAAAGTAGTGACGGCAACTAAGTTGGCAACTCCACCTGTTGTGACACTAAAGCCTAGTGTGAAGTCACCCGTTGTGGAAAAACCGGTAGCGAAAAAGACGACCGAAAAGCCGAGTGAGCAACCGAATGTTAATGCGCGGCGAATGAGTTTTGTGATCACTTTTAAGGTCAACCCTGCGGTGATCGATCTCCTAACCGCGCCAAAGTCAAAAGGAAATGCCGATGAAGACTAATGCACGCGAACGTATCACGATCCTCGTCGGCGTGGTGATCGTCGTTGCAATACTGCTCTATAATGTGCTAAGTCCTCCTGCGGCTTCTGGACAGAAGACCCCCTTGCTCAGCGTAGACGAAGCCCATAAAAGGCATAAGGCGAGCGTTGCAGAACTCAAGAAACTGGTCAAACAGCAGAATGAAGTGCAGGATCAGATGCTAAGCCTTGTCTCAAAACGCGCTCCTGATGAGATTATCCCCCGAGTCATTCGTGATCTTCAACGTATCGCGAAGCAAGCGAATATTCAGCTTACGGAGGTAAAACCTCAACGTGCTCGTGCTCTCTCCTCCAGCAAACTGGAGAAGGTCTCTATAGATGTCCGTTTTCGTGCAACCTTCCAACCAAACGTGATGCAGTTCTTCTACTTGTTGGAGGCTCCTGAAGGTAAGATGGTCATCGACAAATTTAGCGTCAATAGCGCGGACGCGCGGCTTAAGACCGTCGATGTCTCCGCTCAGATTTCGGTATACACTCGCGCTGTAATGAGCGCGAATGGAGGAGATACAACCAATGTCAGCAAGCCCTAATCTCACATCGAACAATGTGCGTCGATCCTCGCGCTACGTTGCATTTGGCATAATGGGAGTTTCAGTCATTGCTCTGCTTGTAGCACAGCAGGATCATGCCCAAAAGGTAGCAATTCCCACAACGAAAGCCACAAAAGCAGATAGTAGTCCCGTTCAAGAGTTACACATTGAAGCGCAGGAGAGTAAGAAGCCTGCCGAAGAGGCTCTTAACGCGAACGGCAGACGCTCCCTTGCCTTCTATACCAAAAGCGCGCGGGGAACGCTCTTTAGTGAACCGCTACCTCCTGAGCCGAAGCCAGCTCCCCCGCCTCCCCCACAACCGACGCCTCCTCCTGTACGTTTGCCAGAGATCGATCCCTTTGCAGGTTGGGCATATACTGGCACGGTGACGATCAATGGGCAGAAAATGGTCCTATTGGAGAACGCAACGACGAAAGAGGGGCAGTACCTGCACATTGGTGAAGTATTCATGGGCGGGCAAGTCTCCGACATTTCCGATTCCAACGTGACTATAATGGTTGGCAATAAGCCCCGCCAAATGTTCAAGTCTCAAAACTACAATGTTGTTCCGCTCAGTGCTAGCGCATCGGGCGGTGGCGGTCAACCGGGGCAGCCTGGTATGCCGGGACCTGGCGGGATGCCCGGTGGCGCACCTCCACCCCCTCCGCCTCCAGTATTTACCAATAACGCTATTATGGGGCGAATGATGGAGGGGCAGGTTTTACGTAGCTTTGGTTCTGGTCGAGCCATTCGGATGAACAAATAGTAAGGGAGTTTCCTCATGCAAGTTAGACTGATAGATGAGAGTCGAGCAGGACGTGATCCCTTGCTCTCCTCCTACCGACATATCACGGTGATGGCAAGACTAGGGTTCACTCTTGTCACCGTCGCCATGCTCTCTGGAGCAAACGGGAGTTTGGCGCAAGTCCCGCCTCCGGCTGCTCAGGCTCCTCCCGCGAAAGAGGCGAAACCGACAAAGAAGGTAAAGGGCAACCCGCCCCCTCCTGCGCCTAAAGGTGGAGGTGTGTTTGTTGCGCCGAAACCGCCAAGAACCTTTGTTCCACCGGGCAGAGTGTTCGTTGCGCCTCCTGATATCAGAGCTGTGCCTGCGCCCCCTACCACTGGCGGGACGATGATCAGTTTTGATTATCGTGGTGCAGACATTATGAACGTTCTGAAAATGTTTGCTCAGGCATCTGGCTGGAATATTACCGTCGATCCTGCTTTGGCAGGACAAGTGACGATCATTTGTCCCAAGCAGGTCAAATTGGACGATGCGTTTCAGATTTTGCAGTCTGTTCTGCTTGTTCGGGGCTTTACTGCCGTTCGCAACGGCGATGTTGTCAGTATCGTGGGTGTCGATAAAGCGATACGCACGAATCCCCTTGTTGGCACGGATTTCGATAAGACTGGCAACGGGCTTCTAAGCCAAATGAGCCAGATCATGACTCAGGTGATTCCTATCGAGAACGTCGATGCTGAGGCACTGGCGAAAGAGTTGGCTCCGCTTATCAGTCCAGGGGCAAGCCTCATTGGTAGCCCCGGCAACAACTCCTTGATCATCACCGATCTTCCTTCCAATATTCAGAAGATCATGAAACTTGTGAATGTGTTGGATAAGGTTTCTGGCAATACTGTGATGAAGACCTACTTTCTGAAACGTGCTGAAGCCCCTGTTCTTGCCGAGATCATCAACAGCCTGTATCAGAAGTTGACTACACGAGGCAAAGGCGGTGGCGCACCCCCACAGCCCGGACAGCCACCACCCCCGCCGGGAGCTCCGACGGCTGGTGGGCGTCCTGCCGTAGTTGCAGTCGCCGATGCCGCCACGAACTCTCTCATAATAGTCGCTTCCCAAGAGAACCAAGCTCAGATCGCACGGGACATCATTATGCGCCTTGACGATGAAGAGAATATTGCTCTTGACACCAAAGTGCTTAAGATTAAGTTCGCTGATGCACAAGATGTCGCTAATCTGGTGAATTCAGTTCTCACCAATATGAGACCAACAGGCGGAGGGTCTTCAGGGGGTGGGGGCTTCGGAGGTCGTTTCTTTGGAGGCTTCGACCCGTTTGGAGGTGGTGGGAATCAACAACAGACAGTAAATAGTACCGATCCCTTTGGAAAAGTGACCGCCGACCCGCGTACCAATACTCTGTATGTTACCGCTACAGCGTCCCGTATGAAGAAGATCGAAGAACTGATAGCATCGGTGGATGTAAACGTTCCCACTGAGACAACAACCTTTATTTTTCCACTGAAAAACGCGTCGGCACAAGACGTTGCGGAGGCACTCTCTCAGGCATTCAGTACGACGAACCAGAATAATAATGGGGGGTTTGGGGGCTTCTTCTTTGGTGGAGGGGGCGGTGGAAACCGTACAAATCAACGGAAACAGCGCATCAATCGTCGGTTTGGGCAATCCCAGAAGGACAATAACAGCCCCTTTGGTCGCTCTGCTAATGTGCCACCAGGACCGCCGAATGCGCCAGATGGCGACAATACGCAAGAACAACAGGGCGGGGGAGACAACGGTACGCAAGGCTCTGCTATTCCACAAGGGGTTCAGGGTGTGATGACGCCTAACGGTTTTGTGCCTTCCCAAGGGGAGCGGGAGCCGGGAGACAAAGACACCAATGAGCGCACTCGCCAGTTCTACTATGATGGATACGGTGGTGGACGAAGCCGCAGGGGACTAGGGCAACAGCGAGGACCGCAGTATGGGCGTGGGCGTGCTGGAGGTTATTCCAACCTACTCCAACTCCAGAACAATGTTTTCGTGACACCGTCTCCGGGTGGCGATAGCCTCATTGTAACCACGCTTCCAGAGAACTACACCATTGTGAAAGAGTTGATTGAGCAGTTAGATACCGTGCAACGGCAAGTTATGATCGAAGCCATAATTGCTGAGGTGACTCTGGAACAGGATGAGAAGCTTGGTATGGCACTCGGTGGAGCGTTCTCTCGTATTCTCAAAGGGGATAATTCTGGGAAGGCACGCTTGAACTTGCCGGGTACGGACTTTGCAAACGTCTTTGATGCCACAAAAAATGGGATGCAGTTCTCGCTGTCTGGAACGAACTACGACCTTTTGCTTCAAGCATTGAATACCGATAACAAAGTGAAGGTGATCGCTACTCCGCGTATCTTCACCACCAATAACCAAGAGGCGGAGATAGAGATCACGGAGCGTATCCCCTACATTACGTCTCAAAGCTCTGGAGTCTTTGGTGGCTCAACGGTGGGGCAAGAGGTTCAGTTTGTGGATGCTGGACTCTACCTTAACGTCATTCCGAGCATCACGCGGGATGGATCGGTAACCATTGATGTCCTTCAGTCTGCCAGTGAGTTTGTGCGCTTTGAACAGTTGGGAACAGGTGCTACCGCAGGCTCTATACGCGCCCCTGTGACCAATGACCGCCGAACCAATACACTGGTGACCGTGAAGGATAATGAGACCATTGCAATCGGTGGACTGATGCGGGAGAATACGCAAACCAATATCTCGAAGGTTCCTCTGCTTTCAGAAGTGCCGTTTTTGGGGCAGTTCTTTCGCTCTCGTGAGAAGGTCAAACGACGTGTGGAATTGGTGATCTTCCTCACCCCTCGGATCGTGAATTCTACAAAGGATGCACGGGATATGACGCAACGGGAGAGTAGCAACATTATCAAGATATTGCCGGACTTGAGGAATGCTGCTCCTAATATCGATCCGAAGAACCAGAACCGTCCGATTAAGGGACAGGAGAAAACTCCCAAGCCTTCCCCTGCGCCCGATACTGGGGAAGTGGCTCCCGACCATAACTAAAGGCGTTGAAGAAAAATAAATCGCCCTCTATCAAAATATGACAGAGGGCGATTTTCACTATTGTCCAAAATCACTTCTTGACGTGGCTAGTGCCAGGTTGCTTGAGCGGGACGTTTGAAGCACACAGAGGGCAAGACTCTGGAGCGAACGTTTCTGCAACCACGGTGAGCAAAGCCTCTTGTCGCACACCGAGATTAACGGTTCCACCACTCCTATCCACCAGTACCGCTGTTCCTAAAACCGTTGCTTCGTGCTTGTTCGCTAAGTCGAGGCACTCTTTGACTGCTCCCCCTGAAGTCATAATATCATCCACGATAAGGGTACGGGTTCCCGGCGCGAGTTCTAGTCCACGCCGCAGGAGGCGTTCTCCCTGTTCTTTCTCTGCGTAGACTGCCCGCACTCCCAATTGCCTCGCCACTTCAAACGCAAGCAGTATTCCGCCTGTGGTGGGACCCAAAACGACCTCAACGTTCTCGTTTTCAAAGCGTCGGGCAATCTCGGTGCAAAGGGTTTGTACATGGTTCGGGTGCTGAAGCACCCAAAACTTTTCCCAGTACTCGCCGCTATGTCGCCCCGATGAGAGCCGGAAATGCCCTGTTAAGAGCGCATTGGAATCTAAAAATATTTGCCGCACTGCGTCAGCATTTAACAAAAAACGGTCTCCTTCTATCAGGTGAGAATCGGTTGAATAATCTCTCCTGAGACATCTGTGAGGCGCATATCACGCCCACTGTAGCGGTAGGTGAGGCGCAGGTGGTTCATTCCCATAAGGTGGAGCATGGTGGCGTGCAAATCGTGGATAGAGACCTTATTTTCAACAGCATAGTAGCCGTATTCATCGGTTGCTCCGAAGATAGTCCCTCCTTTCACACCGCCGCCCGCCATCCAGATTGTGAAGCCAAAGGGGTTGTGATCACGCCCATTGCCAGATTGTGCCATGGGGGTTCTGCCAAACTCTCCTGCCCAAACCACGAGTGTGGAATCCAGTAAGCCTCGCGATTTAAGGTCTTTGAGAAGCCCTGCGATGGGGCGATCCACGGCACGAGCGTTGTTCTCATGTCCCTCTTTGAGGTTGCCATGTTGATCCCAACGGTCGGCAACAACCTGAGGGCAGAGTAGCTCAATGAAGCGCACACCACGCTCTACAAGCCGACGGGCGATGAGGCACTGCTCCCCAAATGTCTTCGTATAGGCATCATCTAACCCATATAGTTTTTTTGTTGCCTCGGTCTCTCCGTGTATATCCATGAGATTGGGAATGGCGGTCTGCATTTTGAAAGCAAGCTCGTAGTTCAGAACTGCCGCTTCCACATTGGGGTCGCCCCCTGTCCGTGCCAATGTTCCTTTGTCGAGTTGGTTCATCAGTGCGAGTTTGTTCTGTTGTAGATTGCCGTTGGTTTCGCTTCGATTTAGATCGGCAACAGGGGTTTTGCCTACACGGAGCAGAGAGCCTTGATAGCTTGCTGGAAGAAATCCACTGGTGAAGCAGTCTAAACCACCGGGGGGAATTAATCCGCTGTTTAGCACCAAAAAACCCGGTAGGTCTTGGCATTCGCTACCCAACCCATATGTAGCCCATGCGCCCATGCTAGGGCGTCCTTGCAAGCCGTTACCCGAATGGATGAAGTAGTTGGCATTGGTGTGCTCTGAGAAGTCTGCCGTCATGGAACGGATAATCGCCATATCGTCGACACAGGTTGCCACGTTTGGGAAGAGACCGCTCACGGGGATACCGCTTTGTCCGTATTGCTTGAATTCCCATGGCGACTTTAGCACGTTGCCTATATCATCAAACTGGGTGGGTTGGACAGGGAGCTTGATCGGTTGCCCATGTTCTTTGATGAGGCGTGGTTTTGGATCGAAGGTGTCCATTTGTGCAGGACCCCCATCCATAAACAGGAAAATGACGCTCTTTGCCTTTGCTTTGTGGTGCGACTTTTGCGGTGCAAGCGGGCGTTTCGCGCGAGAATCGGTCTCTGCCAAGCCTGCAAAGGCGGGGTCTGCCATGAGTGTGGCAAGCGCGACGGCTCCAAAGCCGTTTGCGCTCTGCTGAAGTAGCTCACGCCGGGTGAGTGGGGTGGGGCGGTATTTTCCACAATGCATCGTACTGATCTCCTGATTTTATGTCACCAAAGGTTCTGACAGGCACACGCAAGAGATGTTTCACCAAATCCCAACCCGATTCCTCTTCGAACCAAAAAGCAGACTCCCGTCACGTGGAGTCTGCCCTTTGTTCCTGAGTAGAAAATTTTGTTAAGGTCTACGTCCGTTGCGTTTACGGATTAGCGCCACTCCACTCAAGGAGGCACAAGCGAGTAAGCTGATGAGACCAGGCTCTGGAGCAGGGTAGCCGAAGCTACTGCTGTAGGGTCCAATGACATCCTGTCCGTTCACGCTATCGCCAATCCCTAGAAACCAAGTGGCAATCGAGCTTCCCTGACTGGCTTTTAGATCCGCGAGGAACCTATTTGCTGCGCTAAGCGTTGCGGCATCAGCGGTGAAAACTTTGAAATAGCCTGTGCTGAGATCGAAATCGTTGTCGTAGAGGGATTTCCAGATAGCGATCTGTAGCCCTGCACCATCCGCGTTGTTGTTAATGGTTGGTTCGTACTTATTGTAGAGCCAAGCCGCCATAGAGCCAGTATAGGGAACATTGCCTCGCCGCGTCAAGGAGTCGGTGTTCAAGATTTGAACAGTGGTGTTGGTCAGAAGCCCCTGTTCAAGTTCGCAACAAAACCCCTTGAAGGTAGAAGGAAACCCGCTTGGGGTGGCGCCTGTCCAGCCGAAGGCAATCTCTCCGGCGAATGTGGTGATACTTGATCCACCAATACCAAGGGTCACGGTGCTACCATACCCCAAGCCTGTATAGGTAAGGGTGTAGGCAAGTAGCCTATTGCTCCACACTAAAAGGCTAAAGACGAATATCGCACACAAGAGGTTATATTTTTTCATTTGAAGTTCTCGCTGTTTCCGCATCTTGACAGAGTTAGTTGTTTCAACCTATGTATATTGTTGGCTACAAGCGAGGAGGTCTACAGGGGAATTGGGGGTCATTGAGGGCAATTCTGGTAGATATACGTTGTGCAGGCAAACAAAAAACCACCCATGCACTCCCGATAGGGAGGCTGGGTGGTATAAAGAATGGGTAAGCTGGGGGACGTGGACTCGAACCACGGTTAACGGCTCCAAAGACCGCTGTCCTACCGCTGGACGATCCCCCAATATTGAAGCCCTGAAAAGTATACAGGCAGCGAGTGCCATTTGTCAAGGATTTCTCAAAGGGATTCGTGGGTATCCACTCAGATGCACTGTTTTGGGGCTTTTAGGCTCTCTTGCGCCAAGACGTAGTGCAGTACAAAGTGAGTGTTTGGACTTCATCGAGTCTTTTCAGTTGGGAGCGAACTTTTAAAGAACCCTTTGTGTCTGAATGGATGCAGGCAGAAGTGTTTAGGAGTCAAGGACGCCGATGCGCGAAAAAATTATGACAACCCCCAAAGCGCTAGTGATTCCGCGAACTGTCCAAACGGCTCTACCTCAAGAGCAGAAGCACGTTTTGCCGGAACCGGCACAGCGTGGTCTGGATATGGCTGAGGAGGAGGCTGAATGGGTACGGAGAGTGCGAATGGGCGACTTTGCCGCCTTTGATAGTCTTATGACCCGTTATCGCCCCCGTGCGTTGCGCTTGGCATCAAATGTCCTCCATAACTCAGAAGACGCAGAGGATGTGGTGCAGGAGGCGTTCCTTCGCATCTACGCTCAGATTAGGGAGTTTCGTGGCGAGGCACGCTTTTACACATGGTTCTATAATGTCGTCGTGCGGTGCTGTTTGAATAAAATGAGAATACCCTACTGGAAGCGGGAACAGCTGTTCCTTGCTGAGAGCTTGTTTGCGGACAGGGCGCAACCAAAGCAAGCGGATAGCATCGAGGCACGGCTACTGGTGAAACAGTTGATGGATCGACTCTCTCCGCCCCTTCGCGCGGCGTTGGTGCTTCGTGAACTAGAGGGGATGGATTATTTGGATATTGCCGAGCTACTAGAGATTCCTGTGGGTACGGTTCGCTCTCGCCTCAGTGTGGCACGCGAACAGTTCAAGAGTCTCTATCAGAGCATTCAAAAGGAGACGCAAGATGTCTGAGCCTTCTCAAGATTTACAACAGAATCTCGAAGTCGAATCAAGCGACAGATTGGCACTACGCAACGGATTACAGGCAAATACCGCGAAAGTAAGCCGACCAGAACGGGCAAGTCTGGAGGTATTACGCCTGCTTTCTGCGGGGAACGATCTGGAAACATGGTCTCTGCAACTGCGCCGCCGACTCGCGTGGATGGCACTTCCCATCCTTGTCGGGGGAGTGGTGATGGGTGGAATTCTCCAATTTATTACAAATCCCGCGCAGTATGCGGGAAAGATTGATTATTCTATCGTGCCTTCTCACCATGATTCCTTGATTCCTACCCGCTCCCTACATCTAACCCAGGACACTATCTCGAAACGGGTAACGGGTGGACACAATGTTAATCTCTTTGGTCAACGCGAACGCCTTATCCCTTCAGGGAAGGGTGTGAAGCGATGAAAAACACCACATTTTCTGCAAATATACCCGGCTTGAAACTCAAATGGCGTGCTTTGGGGCTAATGATTGGAGCGTGCCTGACACTCCTCATTGCGACAGATACCGGACATATCGTTCAACGCCAACTAGTAAAAGCCAACCCATTTCGGGGAAGCAATAGAAATTTCGCCGTCAGTGAGGTAGCATCGCAGATTGGGCACTATGCCGATACACATGAATCCGACCTATCAGCACAAGTCACTGCACTCTGGTTTGCCGATTTTGAGGGCAGAGACGATAAGAACCGTTATCTGAAGAGAATCACCAATTCGTTTCCAAGCGAGTACGCCTATACTGCTTACCTTCGGTACATTACATCACAACTACATCGGTACGGGGAGAGCAAAGTTGGGATTGATATTCCCGTACCTGAGAAGAACATTCTTGGGCATGATATGCCCTTAGAGGAGTTCTATGTAAGGGATTATCTAACGCAAGGGCTTGACGTTGCGGAAAACGCTCTGAAGCACTTTCCCAATAACCTCTATTTTGCAGTGGAGAAAGCGTACTTGCTGTATTGGGGCGATAAGAGACCTGTTGAGCATATTAAGAAGAAGAGGGAGCCTCTTGGCTCTGAGATCGTAAAGGTACTGGACGATTGCATTCACGGTGACACAGCTAAAGGACCCTATAGGAAAACGCCTTATTGGAATGATGGTTTTGCCACCGAGCAAGAGGGCATTTTGAATACTGTGACTCGTGCGTGCGGTTATATTCCTGCTGGAATCAATATTTCGATATTGGAGCAACACTCTGCACAAAGCTGGGGGTACCAATTCGACGCCTTTCAAGAGGCTATCGAGCTCATAGATGAGTATGAAGAGTCGGGGAATTACGCTTCTGCTGTTGCTATTCAATGTGATCTTGCGGTACTCGCTGTAACGCTGATAGACCACAACATTGCCTATAACATGGAGCCCGAAGTAACGCGCTTATGGAACACTATCGCTGGTGAGACACTAGGAGCCAAAGTTCGAGCAGAGGCGATTAGACAACAAGGTTACATAAAATACGATAGCCGTCTGCTACCCGATTATCAAGACGCGAGTACGCTAGCGGGCGTTTTGAAGCAACGAGGCTTTGCTAGAGAGGCGGAGTGGTTTCAGAGCACGGTGCTTCCACATGAGTGGTTCCTTAATGGCACTGCACCGTTTCCCGTACATGAGTCGCTTCTTCTTTGGCTAGGAAACCATATTCTGTTGAGCCTTGCCATGTTCTTTATGGCGGTTGGGGGAGTAGCGTCCATTGGTCTTCATATTCATAGGTTCCGATTGGAGCGAGGCAAGGGTATCGCTTCCTCTACGGCTAGAGGGGCGACTATAGGGTTACTTCTTGCGTTTCTTACCGCATTTTTTAACACCTTTACGCAGAGCATTCCTTGGCTCAATCTCATTCCGCTCCTCTCCATCAAGACTCTGTTCTGTGTGACGTTGTTGGGGTTAAGTCTCATTTGGGGATTCTGGCAAGGGAACCGGACAGCCTTTTCTGCTGTTATTAGCTACGTGGTTACCTCTGGGCTATTGTGGTTCCTTTCTCTCTTGAGTACGAACATGCTCTGGGCATCGCACGACGTACTCGATCCCTTCCGAAATGCCCCACTCATGAGCACGGGCACGGATGTGATGCTCCCGTACAAATGGATGTTGGGGATACTTGTGTGTCTGCCCCTGCTCTGCGCCTTTGTGATGCTGATGGTTAGCTTGTGGAGGGGAAAGCCTGTTATTGAGACCATCGCACAGGGGACTTCACGGTCAACGGTTTCTGCCATCGCGGTTCTTCTCTTGTTGTTTACGGGGAACACGCTCTACCTCTCTCGGTGGGAGAAGGCGGGTAATGTCTACGCCCATGTGGTTGCAGTCTGGGCAAACACAGGACAGCTACAACCAATGATTGACAATCTGCACGAGAAGCCTTTGGATGCGCTACGTGATTTCTCAATTCGCCGTTCCCTGGAGCCGACTCGGTCAGGACCGCCTCCTCTTCTATGGAAAGAATCTTCGAGTTCCGGGCAGACGCGACCACTACCAAAGTAGTTTCGAGAACTGTTCTGGTGAGAAGGAATTGGGAGCAGGTAACACGAACAAGCAGTTAGATTTTCGAGGAGGTCTCAAGCACAGGAGAGACCTCCTCTGAACGACATTCAGAAGGAGGCAATAACTATGCCCGACGATCTGATCCGATCCATTCCCCTCATTGAACGTTATTCACGCCACAACGAAGCAGAAGACGAGCGGTTCCGTATCTATCTCAAAGGTCACTTAAACCTCTCGACTAAGAAGCTGGATGCCATTGTGCAAGAGACGACGGATCGAGTTTGGAAGCAGATAGACTGCACCACTTGCGCGAACTGTTGTCGTACCATGCAGGTCATTGTGGACAACGATGATATTAAACGCTTGGCGGCACGCTCCAACATGACCGTGAAAGACTTCACAGAGCGTTATGTCTCTCGCTCTGAAGATAACAGCACCTGTTTTTCTTCTAGCCCTTGCCCGTTCTTAGGTGAGGATAACCGCTGTACCGTCTACGAAGATCGCCCCAAAGCCTGCAAAGACTTCCCATATCTGTACGAAGAGCATTTTACGTCACGTAGCTGGATGATGATGGACAATACTGCACTCTGTCCCATTGTCTTCAATGTGTGGCAAGACCTAAAGCTACGTTTCAAACCCCGAAGACGTCGCTGAGTCGTAGCACACCCTCTCGCCTTTCCAAATCGTCACCCTCGCTTCATGTGCCTCCGTGATCATTTTAGCCCCTGTGTTATCGGGGTCTCATGCCCTTTGCATTCCTTCTGTAGTGTGCCCCCACCGTCCCTTTATTCAACCCAGCGAATAGAAGTTCCATATTTGTGGCTTACCGTGTCAGTATTATTTAGACACCATACTCATTTTGTCTAAATAATACTGACACGGTAACGTATCTCAATATTTCACGAAACTGTTGCTGAATACTAGCGCATCTAGCAAAAATAGGGAATACAGCCCTGAAACGAAGCTTCTAGCCTCTTGGTGAGGGCTTAGGAGCAGACTGGCATTGTGAACGGCGTATAGCCCGGTTTCATACCCAGTGGAAATTAATTAGACAAAAATTAGACAAAGTATTGACAATTGGTGAAGAGTGTTGCATAATAGGATTCAGAGATGAGCTTTCTGCGGGGCATCTTGGAAGCGAACAGTCGATTTTGAAGTGTACCGCCACTCTCTTTATGGCGGAGATGGAGCACTTCAGAGGCAAGACACGATGACCGCTCAATATATAGCAGATTTAGGATTACAAAGGAGACTATAGAGATGATGATTCGACGACGTTTGATGATGTTTGCTTTGTGCGGACTTTTGGGAGTTGCTTTCGCAAGCGGCGCTATGGCACAACACGATACGCCGAAGGACATAGTGGACACAGCTGTGGGCGCTGGCTCCTTCAAGACTCTTGTTGCCGCTGCTAAGGCTGCGGGGCTTGTGGACACGCTCAAAGGAGAGGGACCCTTCACAGTGTTTGCGCCTACGGATAAGGCATTCAAGAAACTGGAGAAATCTAAGCCTGGTATTATTGCAGCCCTGTTGAAGCCTGAAAACAAGGAAAAACTGGCAGCAATCCTGACCTACCATGTTGTCCCCGGCAAAGTTTTGGCAGCCGACGTAATGAAACTGGCGAATGGCACAAAGGTCAAGACAGTGAACGGCAAGTCTATCAATGTGCGGAATAAGCATGGTGTGCGAGTGGATAACGCGAAGGTCATTAAGACAGATATCGAGTGCAGCAATGGAGTCATCCATGTCATCGACACTGTCCTACTACCCAAGTAGAGGGTTTTTGTTCTTGCGCCGGAGTACACTCACGCTCCGGTGCGAGAACACTGTTTTTCACAACTATACCCAAGAGATGTTCAAAACACACTGAACTCCTAAAGCAGGGAGTTCAGTGTGTTTTATTGGGTGAGCGGATGGTAGCTCAGCAAAGATAGCAGGCGTTAGCATTATTTGGATATCGACTAGTCTCAAGTGTGATTCAGTGTCGTATGAATGGATACGAGGATATTTTTGGAGAGATAAGCCTTGTGGGGTTGCTTGGTGTGAGGAACAGGAGAAACGAGCGAGGCAAAAAAATTTGGGGCGGTACTACCGCCCCATGGGAGGGTCATTAACTCACGTTCTCTTTCTGGAACGCACATCTGTACAAATTGGATATAATAGCTTGGTAATCATGGTAATACGGTAGCACTCCTGTGCGTTCTTGTGCATTTTGTGGATGCAATATACAGACGAATGGGGGGCAAATAGGTTTCTTCAATTTTATAAACAATATCTCGATATTATCCGTTCCACAAAAGAGAACTATCTGCGCAATTTTCGCAAAAAACACAGAAAAGGCGATGTTTGTTTACCCCACTTCCATCTACTCTCTGGGGCAAAAGAATAGCGGCAACTCTTTTGGATAAAGGAAAGTGGTAGTCAAGAGAAGGACTTCTCTTGACTACCACTCGTTTGAGACTGCAATAATGGCGCGATTTATACTACTTTCTTGCGTAGGGCGTTGGCTTTGCAGATCGGTCTTGCTTTGGGTAGGCGGAGGCTCCTTCGCCCTCGGTAGCGACGAACAGTGCCTCCGTGCCAACATTATCATAGGTGTCGATCTGCCCAGAGGACCATGTAATCTTGACCTGCTCTGCTTGTGCCTCGTTCCCCATGCCGACTGTGGCTATCTGCTCTAGGGCAGATAGGAAACTGGAACCACTCCTCACACGATAGAGTTGCGTGACGCCCTTCGCTGTGACCTCAACCTTTGCCCCATAGCCATTGCGGTTGGACTTCTTACCGATCAGTTGAACGCGGAGCCATTTGTGCTTGTTGCCGCCATCATTGCGAAGCAGTCGCGCCTTGCCTTCGAGCGACATGATCAGTACATCCAGGTCACCGTCACCGTCAATATCGGCATATGAGCAACCTCGCGCAACAACGGGAGTGGCAAGGTCTCCCTTCTGAGCGCAAACTTCGGTGAACTTGAGGGGACCTACGTTGTGGTAGAGGAGGGGACTCTCCTTAAAGTGAACATCAGGCTGAAAGTCCTGGACGTTTTCATACAGGTGCCCATTGCAGATAAGCGCATCTTTTCGCCCATCGAGATCGTAGTCCAAGAAAAACAGACCCCAACCCATACGTAGGAGGCTAGATTTTGCCATCTCGGTTTGACCACTACGCTCATAGAACAGTTTGCCGTCTCCATTGTAGAAGAACGAAAGCCCTTCACCAGAGAAGTTTGATATGAGAATGCTTTCACGCCCAGAGTTATCTATGTCTGCCGCATCGATACCCATACCCGCCTTTGGGGCACCGTTCTCACCAAGTCCGATCCCCACGCCCATACCCACCTCTTGGAACGTTCCATTTTTCTTGTTGTGGAAGAGCAGGTTTGGCTCCATATCGTTGGAGACGGCGACATCTTCCCATCCGTCATTGTCGTAATCGAGAATAGCGAAGCCCCATGTCTTGCCTGGCAGATTCACAAAACCTGCCTGCGTGCTGACGTCGTTGAACTTGCCGCCGCCATCATTGTGATAGAGGCGAAGCGAAACGCCATCATAGACATTGGGGGTACAGTAGGATTTCTTGCCTTTGTAGACAGAACAGAACATATCGGTTTTGGGAGTCCATTTGCAGTAATTTCCAACGAGGAGATCAAGTTTTCCATCGTGATCGTAGTCGAGCCATGCAACGGCGGAACCCCAGAGGTTTTCGTTATTGACCCCTGCCTCAGACGTGACCTCTTTAAAATGCCCATTGCTTTCGTTGTGGAAGAGACGGCTTGGACCCAGAATGCAGCTTATGTAGAGGTCGTCTTTGCCATCGTTATCGTAGTCACCCACCGCGACGCCCATCGTGTGCATCTCTATATCCAAACCAGAGCCTTTTGTAACGTCTTTGAATTTCCCGTTGCCGTCGTTGCGGTAGAGCTTGGAGGTGGTCGATTTGCGCCCTGAGGTGACTTCGGGCCAATCTGCCCCGTTGATGAGTAGGATATCCGGCCTGCCATCGCCGTTAAAATCGAGGAAGGCACAACCGGGCGTCTCACACTCCGGCATATACTTTCTGCCACGTGCGCCGCTGAAATGCTGAAAGTCAACTCCTGCCACCGCCGTTATATCCTTGAAAGTGACTTGATCGGACGTTGCAGGGGCTAGCCCATCTTGCTTATTGGGGTCTGATGCAACTATTGGTTTTGGTGCATTGGGACCTGCTGGGGGCGGAGTGGGGCTGGGCTGCAGAGAACCCGACGGCTTTCCACCATTGCATCCTGCGAATAGCACTAGTAGAATCAGGGAGGCAAGGGCTACCTTAGGTGGGGAGACGATCTTTCGATGTGGTTTCATAGAGTTGACTTCCTAGTAGAAATTCCTTGCAGACCATACCCGGCGAGGCATGCTTTGGGAGCTACCATTTGCTTTAGGCGTTTGCCGATGCACGGTCAGATACTGCTGGAGGGGCTATGGGGCGGGAGGGGGAGCGGTGTCTTTCTGAATCTTATTGGCGACAAGCTCTTTGTTCCATTCCCGATATGCCTGCTCCTCTTTAAGCGAGGCGTCTTTGTTGCCCATTCTGAGATAGAGCCGTGAAAGGTAGACATGAATATTCCCTGTCTTAGGGCTGAGTTCGAGTGCTTTCTTAAAAGCCTCCTCTGCCACAGGGTAACGTCCTGCCTTTTCAGCATTCACACCTATCTCTATGTATACGGGACTTGCGTCGCGAAGCATTCCAGCAACATTACGTAAAGTTTTATCGGCATCATCGAACCGTCGAGAATAGGAATAGGCTTGTCCTAAATTGCGCCAAAAGATGATCTGCTTGGGAGCCTCTTTGGTTGCCATTTCAGCATACAGAATCGCCTCTGGATAGTTCTGCTTGGTACGATAGGCACGACTGAGAAGGTGATACGCCATACCTTTATTGATCCCGCCATAGCGCAAGTAGTTGTCAGTATATCCTTTTATTTCTTCCGGGGGACTCTTCTCCATGAGCATACTTGCTAGGGCGAGATAGGTATCTGGGAGACCTGGTGCCAGTTTTGTGGCGAGATCAAACTGAATTTTTGCATCCGTATAGAGTTTGCGTGCTTGCATGGTGGCTCCACGGTAATAGTGGGCGCGTCCATCGCCGGGCGCAAGTTCCAATTCTCGCTGAAAGGATTCATCTGCCTTGGTCTGTTCTCCACGATTCATGTAGAACACGCCAATATTGTGGTGGGCAATGGCGGATTCGGGCGCGAGGCGCACGGCGGCAAGAAACTCCTCTTTTGCCAAATCAGGTTTGTGGTCTTGCATCAGCGCCATGGCGTAGCGGGTTCTGGCATTATAGTCGCGAGGATTTGTCTGTGCGGCTTCGCGCAGTGTGTCGAGGCTCACTACACCATCCGCCTTTGTGGTTTCTTGCTTGCTTTTGTCTTGAGGAATGACGAACCAAGATTTTGGGAGGCTGAGGGCGACGATAGAGATCAAAATGAGTAGCCCTAGCAGGAGGGGCAAGAGTTTCTTTTTTGGGGTGGTCGGGTTAGCGGACATCGCCTGTGGCTCCCTGTTGTTGGGGCATAGGGGCAGCAGTGCTTGCAAGCCCTTGTGCTATATCGTACTGTAGGCGTTTGAACGTCTCATCGGTTCCAAGCGTGCGTTCTGCCTCTTTGAGAATGGCAAGTGCCGCACGGTACTGTTTGTGCTTCAGACAGTGGCGCACCAAGGCGACGCGTTTGGTGCGGTCATTGGGAGCCTTGAGTGCCTCACTCGTGATTCGCTCTAACTCTTTTTGGTATGCGCGATACTGTTGATAGATAACGAGCATTTTCTGCCCTTCATCGTTCTGCCCTGCTTTGATGAGGGCTTGGCTAAGATCGTAGTAGAGAGGACCCTGATGGGGGGCATTCGCGATGGCAACTCTGAAAAAGTTTATGGCTTCAGGATAATTTTTCTCATCTACTTTCACCCTCCCCATCCAAAGGTTTGCCTCCCAGTCTTTGGGGGCTAGCTCTAGGACTTTCTGAAAGCATTTGATGCCTTCTGCACCTTTGGTAGAGCGAAGCATTTCAAAATAGACACGGCCCAGCGTTAGCCATATATCAGGGTTATCATGGGCAGCATCCCTTGCCTTAATGAGCCACTCTTCAGCGTTTTTGCTATCTGCCTGACGGGCATAGGTACGTCCAACCATGAAGAGACCGGGTGCAGGGTTTGCGCTGAGTGTGGCATACTTTTTGGCAAATTCTATCGCTCGGTTTGCTGTGCCCTGATGGTCGTTAATCCGCGAAAGTAGCAGGTATACATCGGAGAGCTGTGGATCAATCTTAACGGCTTTTTTAGCATACTGTTCAGCCTCTGGTTCGCGTCCTATCTGAAGTAAGACTTGACCCGCTGTAGTGAGAATTTCCGCGTCGTTTGGAGCAAGTGTTGCCGCCTTAATCAGTGAGGCTGCCGCATCCGCAAGGCGACCATGAGCAAGGTAGAGAGTACCAAGACGGTAGAAAGCCCGTACATACTTCGGGAATCTGGTTTGGGTCTCGATAAGTTGTCGCTCTGCCTCTGTAAGATCGCCGATGCGTTGATAGAAAAGCGCCAGTTCAAGGCGAGGTTGCGGGTCTTTGGGGGCGCTATCAACCGCCTTTGAAAGAATATCCTTGGCTTCAAGAGCGGTGAGCTTTGGCACATTAGGCGCAGGGCTAGACGTGGCAATTTGGTTTTGTGTCTGGGGGGGTGGTTCGGTAGGGGAGGACTGAGGGGGCGTGTTTTTGCAACCGACCCACACAAAAGCCAAGCCCAAGATGAGAATACTTCGTCGCACGTTCTACTCTTTTCCTTGATCATAACTGGGTGTTTGAAGTTGGGATCGTTCCGTGAAGGGGAAACAGCTCTGCTAGGATTCTATTTACGCAGTCCAGCTTAATGTTGTAAGGCGACTGCCCGTTTCATTTCTTCCCATGTTTCTCGCGCTTTTGGGTAGTTGGGAGCCATTTGCACAAGAAACCCAAAAGTGTTTACTGCCTTTTGGTACTCACCCTGATCTTTGTATACGAGACCTATCTCGTAAACGTATCGCGGTTCGGTGGGATTCGCAGCAATTTTTGCAGTAAGTTGGGTTTCAAGTTGATTGAGGCGTATCAGGTTCTGGGCTTTCGTTATTGTTTTCTGCCCCTCGTCGGCTCTGCCACGCTGAACAAGGAGCCGCCCAAGTTGATAGAGTGCTTTGCCGTTATTGGGCAGTAGGCGCACACAATCGCTGTAGCGGAGAATGGCGTCATCATATCTTTTTTGCCGTTCGTAGATTCGTGCCAGCTCAAAATGAATGCCACCCCAATTCGACTCTACCTGTATTGCGCGTTCAAATGCTGCAATCGCCTCTTTGTCGTAGGTGCTTGCAGGATGATAGGCGTAAGACTGTCCAAGATTATACCAACACGCGGCATCATTTGGAAGCGCGGTTGTGGCTTGTTTGCCCGCTTCAATCGCCTTATCATTGAGGCGCATATTGATATAGACCCTACAGAGGAGCGCATATCCAGAGCCGGGAGAGCTGGTTCGTTTGATATATTCCATAAGATACCGAACCGAGTACTGATACCGTTCTGAGGTGTTGTTTAGAAGTGCTAAGCCGAGGTAGGCATCCGCATTATTAGGATCGATTTTTTGTGCGGTCTCAAACTCCTGCATTGCGGGTTTGTTTTGGTTTACATAGACATAGACTTGTGCCAAATTGAGGTGCGCCTGAGCATTTTTTGGGGCGAGGCGTATCTCGTTTTGGAATTCTTCTATGGCCCCTGAATAGAGTTTGTTTTTGAGATAGAGCATACCAAGCGCATGATAGATTTCGGGCTTTTTCTGTCCTTTTTGCAACGCTTCTCGGAGTACATCTTCCGCATCGCTGGCATTGCCTTCATTATCGAGTGCCACCGCATATTGTATTCGCAGGATGTAGTCGTTAGGGTTCGCCTTCAATTTCCCCTTTAGGCTGATGGAGGGACCTAATATCTTTTGGAGGTCGGAGAGGTTTGGAGGAGCAGATGCGCCTCCGTTGAACAGCGAACGCATTGGGTCATCCATCCACTTCTTCGCTGATGTTGTAGAAGATGCAGTTGGCTGACTTTGCGGGGGCTGTGTCGTGGAAGGTGGTGGAGGTGGCGGTTTAAGTTTTGGGCGCACAACAAGGAACGCCACGACACCAACAAGAAGCAAACCAAGAACCACAGAGGCACTTTTGGCTGAGGAGCGGGCTGTACTGTTTCGCTCTGGTGTGGAAGGGGTGATTGACGGAGGGTAGGGCATAGTTGGGTGGTGTTAGCTCAGTAGAGACGGTCTCGGCGACGGAATGATAAAGATACCATTCCGTCGCCGAGGAGAACGTTTGGCTTAGTACGTAGGAATTACGCTTCCGGGACCGGGGATGATTTGACCGGTGTCGGGACCGACTTCACGCACGTTGCGGGAGGGGATGAGTTTAGCATGACCGTCGCCGAAGCTGACGTTGACATGGGTTCCATGTCGGGTTGCTTTCTTCATACAGTCCCATTGTGCCTCGGTGAACTGGGCTGTGGATCCACGGGGATCCCCGCCAAAGCCACAGGCATCGCCCCAGCCAATGTCGCTCCAAATGGTGCGACGAGCATAGAGGTCTGTTGTCCAAGAAAAGCGATTCCATGTATCGACGAGAATGCCGATATAGTCCGACCAGATAAGGTCGTTGGCAGGGTTCTGAAGAGCGGCTTGCTTCATACCAGACATACTCTCTGCCCAACCGTAGCTGATATAAGTGGATTTTTGCCACGTATTGCCACCGGGTGCAAAGTTGGTCTCAGGGAAGTTGATACAGTAACCAGGTTGCCACTGCATCTTGTCGCTTGGGTCTTGGAAGAGACCGAGGTTTTTGATGTAGGGTTGAAGGGAGTTACACCATGCGCTCTGGTTGTAGTAGCGGAAGAGTGGGTCGTTACCGCTAACGGTTCCGGCGCCACCAGCGTTTCCAGACTCATTACAAGACTCTAGTCCCCAGTTATAGCTTGGGAAAGTCTCGTCATAATCCTGAATGTACATCATCGTCGCGGTTCCGAGTTGCTTCAGGTTGCTAGTACCCAAAGACTTTCGGGCTGCGGCTCGTGCCTGTGCGAAGACAGGGAAGAGAATAGCAGCGAGGATTGCGATAATAGCGATGACTACGAGAAGCTCAATAAGAGTAAAACCTCTTCGTTGTCGATACGTATGAAACATACGTTTCCTCCTTTAACACTCTCTAAGTGTTGTGTATAAGTGGTCTCGTCATTGGAGACCTTTTTGGCAAACATCGTATCTCGCCAAGCTACGGCGAAATTCGGCAAAATCTGATTTGGTGGTGCTTGAAAGTGTTTTGTGTAAACTACTTTTTGGGCGCACCACCACCCTTACCGTTTGCGGCACCGCCCGGAGCAAAGGGACCGGCATTAGCAGGAAGTGTGGTTCCTGTAGGGAGACTACCTCCACCGCCTGTGGCTTTCCACAAGCCGTAACCCATAACTGCTAAAACTGCCACGAGAACTACGGCGACGATTTTAGGGCTAAGTTGCTTTTTCAAAAGAACCTACGACCTCCGTACAGGGATGTACTCGAACTGAAAAAAGGGACTATACGGTGTTCTGCTGAGAAACTAAAGAAATGTAGTCTCTACTTTTTCTTCGATTCACCAAACTCGGCATTTGCTTTACCACCGGGTCCAAAGGGGCTCGCGTTCGCAGGGTCTTTCGAACCTACTGGGAGAGAGCCTCCTCCTCCGCCACCCTTCATCAGGACAAAGCCCACGACGACGAGCAAAACAATGACAACTACGGCAACTACGGCGGGGTTGATCTGTTGCTTCAAAAGGTTATACCTCCGTACCTTAAACTAGTTTAATACTCAATTAACATATTATCCTTTTTAGTAAAAAAAGTCAAGGGGAATTTTTATTTGTACAATAGGGAAGTTCATATTGTTTTATTTGACGCATCTGGGAGCAAAAAAGTACCACTATTTTTGGGAAGAAATGCGATCTTCCATCCTTTTTTTTATTTTCGCTTCGGTACCCTGTTCGGTAGGTTCATAGAAGGGGGTGCCTTGTACCCCATTGGGGAGGTATTGCTGAGGCACGTAGTGGTTTGGATGGTCATGGGGGTAGAGGTAGGTTTGCCCTTTCATTTTCTTTCGTCCGTTCATGGAACGAGAATCGGAGATGTGCGAAGGTGAAGGCGTTGCGCCATGCCTTTTGATCTCCTCAGTGGCACGCCCTATGGCAAGAGTGCAGGCATTGCTTTTGTGGGCAGAGGCGAGGTAACAAGTGGCTTGGGAGAGGATTAGCTGTGCCTCCGGTAGTCCGACAAACATGACTGCTTGCGCCGCTGAGTTTGCAAGTACCAGTGCCATTGGGTCTGCGTTACCAATGTCTTCGCTGGCAAGAATGACGAGGCGTCTTGCGATGAACTTAATATCTTCCCCTGCGAGGAGCATTTTGGCAAGATAATAGAGCGCGGCGTCTGGGTCTGAGCCTCTGAGGGACTTTATGAAGGCGGAGATGGTGTCGTAGTGTTCATCGCCCTGCTTGTCGTATCCAAGGCTTCGCTTTTGAGCGCCTTCCTCTGCCGTCTGAAGTGTGATATGGCGTAACCCTTGTGCGTCTTGTGGTGCCGCATCGACGGTCGCTTCGAGAGCTGTGAGTGCACGACGTGCATCTCCTTCCGCTAACTCTGCGAGGTGGGGCAATACCTCTGGCGCGACGGCTACTTTGAACATACCAAGACCGCGTTCGCTGTCTGTGAGTGCACGCTGAAGCAGATCGAGAATCGCCTCGCGTGAGAGTGGCTCAAGGCGGAAAAGGCGCATACGAGAGAGTAGAGGCGCATTTACCTCGAAATAGGGGTTTTCGGTGGTGGCTCCTATCAGCAATACCGTTCCATTTTCGACATGGGGGAGAAGGGCATCTTGCTGCGCCTTGTTCCAACGGTGGATTTCATCGATAAAGAGAATGGTTCTCTGATTGCTTGCCCTTTTGCGCTCGCGTGCGGTTTCTATGACTTTGCGGACATCGGCGACGCCACTGGTGATGGCACTGTAGTCCTCAAAGTGTGCCTTTGTGGTGTTGGCAATGATTCGAGCAAGCGTCGATTTGCCACAACCCGGTGGTCCCCAAAGTAGCAGAGAAGAGAGTAGGTCGCGCTCAATGGCGTTTCTCAGCAGGGTTCCCTCACCCAGAATCGCCTGTTGCCCCTGAAATTCCTCAAGGGTGCGCGGGCGCATGCGGGCAGCGAGCGGAGCCATAAGGTCTACGCGTGATTCCGGCTTTGTTGCGTGTATCTCCTCATTAAAGAGGTTTTGCGCGGCGGATTCGGTGGAAGGCTCTTTCGGTTCTATCGACATTAGTCTCTTTCGTAATTCGTCTTCGCCCCAATACTAAAAGCATGGTTTGGGTTGAAGATCGAAGTGATGCTCTCTGTCTTCACCGGAGAAGAGTACAGGGTGCCATCTATCGCTTTGGCGTGTGGCGTCCGTTTGTCCGACACTCGTCGCAACAAATCGCATGGTCAACCCACAACGTCGGCGATTAGAGCGGTTGGGGAGGCTTCCATGTATTAGCGCACCGTCATGTATCGAGAACTCCCCGGCTTTAAGCACTAGATTTACGGCAGAGGCGTTTTCCTCGGCTGTGGTGGGAACCTCCTGATTGATGCTAAGTAGATTTCCTGCCTGATCCGATTTGCCATGTTCTCGAATCCCTCTACTATGCGTCCCCGGAATGACGCGCATACACCCATTCTCCACGTCACTGGCGTCGATAGCATACCAGATCGTGAGCGCTTTCGGTGGCTCTAATCCCCAATAGGTTACGTCCTGATGCCAGGCAACGAATCGCTCCTCTTGCCCATATTTGCAGAAGAAGTGGGTTGCGAGCAGAAGAACGTCTTCGCCTAAGAGGGTTTGAACGGTATCAATAACCTTGGGGTGATTCACAAGGTTCCAGAGGAACTCATACTTACAATGGTAGTCTACGAGTCCTATACGTGCGGTTTCACGTCCGACGCTGGCTTCGAGGGCATCGAACTGGTCTCGTATGTGTGTGGCTTCTTGTGGGCTAACGAGGGCTATACCAGTAAGGTAGCCCTTTTGTTCGTATTCGGCTCGGTTGATGTCGGTCAAGGCACTCTCCTATCAATCTAAAGCAATGTTTCAA
>CAMCUQ010000018.1 GCA_945878775.1 Chthonomonas calidirosea | reverse complement strand
TGGTCGACCAATTTGACCAAGCACACCAACAGAGATTCTTTGGGTATCATAAAGTTGCCTCCGGTTATGGATTTTCGCAACTTTATAATTCGGAGGTGACCGCGCAGGTTTCCTCTTGCGCGGTCAAATTCATTTATGACCAACCCTCTCTTAATTAGAGGCTTTCCTCTCTCAACAATCTGCCTATTGTGATAGGTTCTTAGCTCACTTTAGTGGTTAAACAGAAACTCTTTGCTCGTTATTACAGACCAAAACAGGTCTTCCAGAAGCATCCTGCGCGTAGCACGATCCTGCGATTGCTCGGCCAAGAGCGGTAACAGCTTCTCCTGCTCGCGTGCAGTGGGAAGTCGGCAGAGGGCGGAGAGATAGAGGCGGCGCACTATCTGCTCTCCCGTCATTTTCTGATCCAGCCACTGATCGATCATGCCACCTGCTGCCCGTAGTTTATCGTTCACGGTGTCGCCATTCGAGAGGTGAAGTGCCTGCGCGATATTTGGCTCTTGCTGACGCTCACAGGCGCAGGTCTGATTTCGCTCCGGGCGCCCAAAGGTGGTCAGGAAGTAGGAAGCCACCTGCGAATCGGGTAACTGAAGCGCACGCGTTCCCTTCCCATAGCCCGTGAAATCTGTTGGAACCCCTGCCACTTGAGAAACGGCATCCAGAATGACTTCCGCAGAGAGGCGGCGCACAAAATAGCGCGAATAGTAGCGATCCTCTTTGGTGTTCCCAGCGTTTGGGATAGAGGCGCGTTGATAGGCATTTGAGGAGAGAATAGTCCGAATAAGGTACTTCACATCGTAGCCATGCTTCCCAAAATCTTGCGCCAAAGTCTCCAACAGTTCCGGGTTTGAGGGCGGATTTGTGAGGCGTAGATCGTCCTCCGCCTCCACGATACCTCGTCCCATAAAGTTACGCCACACCCGGTTGACCAGTGCCTTTGCGAAGTAGGGGTTCTCCCCAGAAGTCAGCCACTCTACCAATGCCTCACGGCGGTCTTGGGTGCTAGCAAGGGCGATCTCTTTGCCCTCAAGGGGGCGAGGAGGCAGAGCAATTCCAAGGCGGGGGTGGTTTATCTCGCCGTCTGTTGTCGCCAAAACCAACACTTCACCGTCCCGTTCTCCGTTCTTGAGGCGCACACGGGAGAGCAGATTCGCCATCTGATAGTAGTCGCGCTGTGTCCACTTCTCCAACGGGTGATTATGGCAACGCGCACAGGTAAGCGACATGCCCATAAATGCCTGTGTTGTGGTCTCCATTAGCTCGAGAGGCTCTTTGTGAAGAACAAAGAAGTTCGCGGCTCCATTCTCCAGTGTGCTTCCCTGTGCGGTCAGGATTTCGCGCACAAAGCGATCCCAAGGCTTGTTCTCCTGTACACTCTTCCGAACCCAGCCCGAAAAGCTTGCCAATCCCCCGCCTGAGAGTTTTTTGCTACTTACCAGAAGTAGATCGCTCCACTTGTACGTCCAGTAATCCACAAACTCTGGACGCGCCAAGAGCGATTCGATTAGGTTTTTGCGCTTATTGGGGTTGGTGTCGGCAAGAAAACGCTCCGTCTCTTCGAGGGGCGGAAGGATCCCGCAGGTATCCAAAAACGCACGGCGTAAGAATACATCATCGGTACACGGCATGGAGGGGGGAATTCGCAGAGCCTCCAATCGGCGCAGAATGAGATCGTCGATAAAATTGACGCGAGGAGAGAGGGCAAACTGCTGTGTAGTGACCTTATTTGCATAGGGTTGGAGAACTCTGGCAAACGCCACTCGACTGGAAAACCAGATGGTGATCGCGGTCTCTCCCACTCCAGTCACCTTCACACGCCCCTCGTCATCGACTGTCGCAACACTACTATCGCTCGTCCCAAACTTGACCCATCGGGTGACATCTTCCGAGTGACCATCTGAATAGCGTGCCCGCACCAGAATCTGCTGTGTCGCACCTTGAGACAGCTGTGCCGATTCTGGAAAGACCTCCAAAACCTTGGGCATCGGATCGGTGAGGCGTGGACGCCCCCCTCCGCTCTTTATCCACTCTGATACAAGGGTGTAGTCTGGTGATGCCTTGTCGATCCGCTTTCCACCCCCATGTCCGATCTCCATCGTTGGCTTGAGAAGTAATAGGCTCTGGTCTGGTTCTCCCGCTACAACGCGCCTGCCATTCGCTTGCCGCGTCAGCACTTTATAGTCGGCTTCTGGGTCATAGCCGCGCAGAGTCAGTTTCAGCCCTCCTTTACCCGCCGCTGCCCCATGGCACGCTCCCGAATTACAAGCCGACTTTGTGAGAACAGGCAGAACATGGTTCCGAAAACTCCATTGGAATGGCTTTTGTGTTCCGGTCACAACTACCTTTGTGGTCACAACACTGCTTCCGACTTTTGCAGATACCGTTGCGGTTCCATCATGCAGAGCATGAATTGTCCCATGCTTGTCGATCTGCACGATCTGAGGTGGAGAGACAGTAAAGACCGCTTTGGCTGTACAGTCCTCCGTGTACTTCCCAGAGGTCGCTGCCTCTACAAGCAGACGTTGTGTCGCACGATTCCCCTTCAATATAATACTGGGGGGCAGAATTTGCAGGCGCGTCTGTGCGCTCGCTCCGCTAGTCAGTGCCAATAGGCTCAAAAGTATTCCACTCAAAGTGCGCTTTCGCATTCCTCTACCTCTCCTCATTCCAAGACAAGCCAACCTTACAGTTTAGTTTCTTCAGGCACAACGCCAAGACCTGCACGAATCTGAAAACAGTAGGGTATACTTTAGTCTCAGAACGGGTGCCGGGGTGGAAGCTCCTCATCCTATATTTTTTGGAGGATATTTTCAATGGCTTATGTCATTACGGAAGCCTGTATTGGAGTCAAGGACAAGTCCTGTGTCGCGGTCTGCCCTGTCGATTGTATCCATGAGAAGATTGCAGAGGGGGAAGACGGCAAAACTTATGATATGCTTCTCATCAATCCCGATGAGTGCATCGACTGTGGGCTATGTGAGCCAGAGTGTCCCGTCACCGCGATCTTTGCCGATAGCGACGTGCCGAAACAGTATGAGCACTACATCAAGCTAGCCGCAATCGCTTTTTAGAGAATTGTTAAAAGGAAGGATGCCAGAGACACCATGCGTATCTATACGCGAACAGGTGATCTGGGTGAGACCGGACTTTTCGGAGGAGAGCGCGTCTATAAAGATGATCTGCGCGTAAATGCCTATGGTTCTGTAGATGAACTGAATGCCGTTTTGGGCATGGCGTTGGCGTTGCAGGTCGATTCAGAAATAGACGCGCTCTTGCTGTCTCTCCAGAACGATCTTTTCATGCTCGGTTCAGACCTCGCCACTCCAGAAAACGAAGAGCTACAAAGAGGGCGTGTCACCATCCAAAGAGTTCCGCCAGAGAAGGCACAATCGCTAGAGAGTTGGATAGATCACTTCGAGGCTGAACTCCCTCCTCTCACCCGCTTCATTTTGCCCGGAGGCACGGCACTGGCGGCACACCTCCATTTTGCGAGAACTGTCTGCCGACGCGCCGAACGAATGTGCGTCTCTTTGGTGCGTTTAACAGAGGAAGCAGGAAAACCGAACATAAACCCAGAAATAGTGATATACCTCAATCGTCTCTCCGATCTGATCTTTGTTCTGGCACGTGCTGCGAACTCTAGGCAGGGGCGCGAAGATGTGCCGTGGAACCCTTGAGAGGAAATACCTTGCGACGGTTTTTATGTGGCAGCCTGATCTTTTTTGGAGCACTCTTTTGCGGGCAGACGTGGGGACAAGTCCCCACAAAAAAGCCTGACAAAGTAGACCCTCGCGCCCGCCTAGTCATTGCACGTATGGCGGACGCCTACCGTTCCCTGAAAACCTTCTCCGCTCGAACGAATTTTTACTCCGAGACCATCGCTTTCACTCCCGGAAACTCGCCCTTTGCGCCCCTAGAGGCTCCCAAAGAGGGCAAAGAAAAAGACACCCTCGCCAATCCTCCCATCGCGCCAAAAGAGGTGACGCCTCCCAAAGACTCTGCAATACCCGCAACCGACACAACAGGAGAGAAACCGAACCCCACACGCATTCAGATGCCCCGCTCTATCCGATTCTTGTATGCACAACCAAACCGTTTTCGGCTAGAGCTCAAGGATGAGGGAACAGGGCAACCCATGAACTACCAATGGGTCTGTGATGGTAAAGAGTTTTTCACCACCATGCCGGAGCGGAACTTCTATACCCGTGAAAAAGCACCGTCGCGTCTTGCAGATTTCGTAAAAATGGACAGAATGAATCTCAGCTCATGGGATGTTCTCATGATTATGGGCGTCAACCCTTTTGAGAACCTAGATGAGATCATGGATTCCGTACAGTATGGCGGCGTCGAGACCATTCACAAAGAGACCACAGAGGTTGTCATCATGCGTTGGTCTTCGCCCCAAAAAGAGGTCGAATACCGTTTTTATGTGGGGAAAGAGGATGGCTTGCTACGACGCGTTATTCAGGAGGAGCTTCCCATCACAGGACCGCCCGAACCCGGAAAAGTGGGGGATGCCCTTGATGAACTCGCAGACATTGGACAGGCACAGCCAGTAGAGCCTCCTGCCGGTCTCACTCCAGAAGAGAGAGAGGTTTCTCTCCAGCCTCCCCCAATGAGTCGTGCCGTATCCAGAGCCTTCAAAACCCGTATCATTTACGACTATATCTTGGAGAGGGACACCAAAAAAGAAGAAGACCCCTTCGTCTTCACGCCTCCCAAGGATGCTTGGCTTTATGGTCCAGTGAAACCCAAAAAACTAAAACTGCGTGACTACAAAAACATGAGAGACGCTATTCTACAGCGTTATGGTATGAATCCCTCAGCACCCGCAAAGCCACGCTAAAGAGAGCCATCTCCTTGTCAATACACGCCTCTTCTCACGAGGATTTCGATCTTTGTTGAGCAAAACCCCTTGCCGAAACGAGAGAAGAGTCGAACGCTTCTAAACAAGGCTCCCTCTCTTGTCATTTTGAAGGAGAACCCCAATGTCTGAAAGGTACACGGTAGCCATTCGAGAGATGCCTGCCGAGGAGCGTCCGCGTGAGAGGCTTTGGACATATGGCGCGAGCGTCGTCTCCACTGCCGAGCTAATCGCTATCCAACTCCGCACTGGCACACCTGAGCTGTCGGCGTTGGGGTTGGCAGAAAAGATGCTCAGTCAGTTTGGAGGGTTACGGGGGGTTGCAAACACGAGCCCAGAATCGCTGAGTCGTATCAAAGGAATCGGAAGCGTCAAAGCCATTCAGGTCGCCGCTGCTTTCGAACTTGGAAAACGGTTGGCGGTGCTCTCCCAAGAAGACCGTCCCACGATCAGTAGCCCACAGGATGTATCAAACCTGCTTTTGCCCGAATTACGGGACGCCAAGCAGGAGCATTTCAAAGCCCTGCTACTGGACACAAAAAACAGAGTACAGAAGATAGTCACTATCTCCAAGGGTTCTTTAGATGAGAGTATAGCCCACCCCCGTGATGTCTTTCGAGAGGCTATCTCGGCAAATGCCTCCTCTCTCATTGTTGCCCACAACCACCCTAGTGGAGACCCCACCCCGAGCCCACAAGATAAGAGTGTGACGCACCGCCTCGTTGAGTGTGGTGAGCTTTTGGGAATTGAGGTTCTGGATCATATTATTATCGGTTACAACCGTTTTGTGAGCCTAAAACAACTAGGGTTTCTATGAACGATTTCGATCAAGAAGGCTATGCGTGTCGTCTGGAATGGGGTTGGCAGGGAGCCGAATGGGCGGCAGAGCGCGGGGATATTCTCGTTGTCGTAGACACACTACGCTTCTCCACAACGGTGATCACTGCCCTTGCAAATGGCGTCTCCCTTTTTCCTTGCTTGGAAGAAGAAGACGCGCTTCAAGTCGCCAAGCAGTGGCACGCTGAAGCGAGTGGTAAGCGTTCTGAAGGCTGTCGGTATACCCTCTCCCCCTCCTCCTATAAGGGCGCAGAGCCGGGAACAAGGGTTGTATTAGGATCGCGCAATGGAGCCGCGTGCAGTCGTTATGGCGAGCGCGTTCCCTATCTACTAATTGGAGCCTTGTTGAATGCGCGTGCCGTGGGAGGTGCTGTAACGCGCCTCATGGCGGAGACAGGGCGAAACGTCACTATTAACCCTTGCGGGGAGCGTTGGCTCGCTTCAAATCGAGATGGCACTCTTCGCGTTGCCCTAGAGGACTACTTGGGTGCGGGAGCCGTTCTATCCCATATCAAAGCAGATATGTCACCGGAAGCGAAGGTCTGCGCCTCGGCGTTCTTGAGCAACGTGTCGGAATTAGAGTCTCTCCTGATAGAGTGTGGAAGCGGGCGCGAACTTTGTGGACGTGGAGAGAAAGAGGATGTCATTCATGCGGCTCAACTAGACCGTTATACCGTTGTTCCCTTCCTCAAAAAGGGCTGGTTTGTGCCTCTGGAAGAGGGCAAGTAAAGATTGATATTATAGGTGATTTTAGAAGGAGAGAGAGTATGTCTCGCCATTCCGTGTTTCATGAAATAAATATTAAAGAGCGGTCCGTTTTGGTTCTCATTGAGCCAGATGAGGCGATGCGCCCCTATGCCCTAGAAGAGTTGACCGCCCTCGCCGAAACGGCGGGCGCAGAGGTCGTTGGTGACTTCTACCAAAGGCGCGACCGCCCCAGTCCCACCCACTACATCGGTTCCGGTAAAGCAGAGGAGCTTTTTGCAGGCGTACAAGACCTGAGCGCAAACCTCGTCATCGTAGATAGCGAACTCTCTACCGTTCAAGTCAGAAACTTGGAGGATACGGTAAAGTGCCGTGTTATTGATCGCACTCAACTGATCCTCGACATCTTTGCCCAACGCGCCAGAACACGGGAAGGACGCCTCCAAGTCCAGCTTGCCCAACTCAGCTACCTGCTCCCACGCCTTTCGGGACTCTACACTAAGTTTGAGCGTCAACAGGGAGGTATCGGGGTGCGCGGTGGCGCGGGAGAGACGAAGCTAGAGACCGACCGCCGAAAAGTGCGTGAGACCATTAGTGATCTAGAGGCGCAAATATCGGAGGTGCGAAACCAACGCCAGCAACAACGGATTCAACGGCGTAAACTTCCCTATCCTTCGGCGGCGATAGTGGGCTATACAAGTGCTGGAAAATCGACACTGCTCAATAAGCTTTCCGGCAGTGAAGTCTATGCAGACGCGCAACTCTTTGCGACCCTAGACCCCACCACTCGCCGTGTGGACTTGCCAGAGGGCTGGTCTATTTTGCTGACAGACACCGTGGGGTTTATTCGGAACCTGCCCACTGATCTCGTTGCGTCGTTTCGTGCCACTCTTGAGGAGACCATCGAAGCCGACTTTCTGATCCATGTCGTGGACGCTAGCCACCCCCACCGTGAAGTACAACATCAGGCAGTACTCGATGTTTTGGACGATCTCGGCGTGGTAGGCAAGCCCATTATCACAGTGTTCAACAAGTGTGACCTCATACGAGACTCCCTCTTTTTGCAACTTTTGCAGGAGGATACCCCGGGGTCGGTCTGCATCTCGGCACAGACGGGCGCAGGCTTTCCCGATCTCATGGCGTGTGTTATAGAGACGTTGCAGGGGCTGTTAATTGAGGTGAAGGTGTGCCTGCCCTATAGTAAAAGCGATCTTGTGGCGAAATGTTACGAGCAGGGGCGCGTGGATAAAATAGAGTATGCCGAGGCGGGAATCTTCATGGAGGCGCATCTCACCCCCGACATCGCGGGAAAAGTGGCTCCCTACCGCATCACCGAAGAGCCTTCTCACGCGCATGGCGGAGTGCTAGAAACACTCCCTTAAACCCAATACATAAGCCCTTCCCCTAAAGGTAGGAGAAGGGCTTATGTAGCAATATTCAACTGAGATTAGTCGGATTGTCGGAAAGTAAACTTGCTTCCCTGCATCTCTTTCCACAATTGCTTTTGGTCTGGAGAGAGCATCTTGAGAACCTTCTTCTCCAAAGTCTTGATCACCTTGTCCAACTCCGGCTGAGCCTCTAACATCTTCTGCATCATCTTTTGCTGTACCTCTTGAGGCTTCAAAGGGAGTGCGTTACGGTTTGAGCCATTGGCGGTAGCGGGTTTCTCCACTACTTCCCCAGTATCAATTGCTGCCCCGCGCCCACTTGGTGTGGCTGGTGAAATATTTAGACCACTCTGTACCGCGTCTGCAGTTATCTCCGAATGCTTCTGTTTATAATCCACGATGACATCCTCAAGGGAAACCTTCTGCTCATCATCCAACTCAAAGGGTTGTGAAACGCGCACATCTCCCAAAGCCAGAGGACCCCGCCACTGCAAATCGAGTTGCTTCAAGCGCGTCATTTGTTTTGCGGTCAGAAGCTTCGTCAGTTCCCCTTCCACGTCTCCCTGAAACTCAACAATCGCCCCTTTCGACCTTTCTCTTACCTGCTCCCGAAACTCGCGTATCTGCTTGACACGCTCATTAACGGGTAGTTCTTTCAACCCCGCAGGGTCAAGAATGTCTGCGTCCACCGCCTCATGCATCTTGGCGTAGAGCTGTTCCGAGAGGGTTTCTTGTAGCTTTTCGAGAGATTCACGCTGCCTGCTTGTGATTTTCAACTCTGCATAGACATCCGCACGCTTGACCAGAGCAAACAGATGGGACGATAGCGGGTCTTTGATCTTGGGGTGCAAGAGCGCACTGCCCAGATTAGAGAGGATACGGGCATTTCCAATATCGTTATTTGCCTCTCGGGTTGCCGCACCGTTGCGACCGGCAGGACGTGCACGGCGTGAAGGCGGTTGCGCCAACACACCTTCGACCCCCACAAACAGAACCAATGATAATCCCAACAGTGGGCAAAAAACAGATTGTTTTTTCATAATCGTTCTCCTCTCCCTTTAGACGGGGCATCCCTGTTAAAGTTTACATCATAGCACTCCCCTTCGCAGGAAAACCGCACATAAAAGTCGAAAAAGCCTTGTAATAACCCCTCCCAATGTGACCCTAGCCTGAAAAAGCTATAAGGAACGGTATCAAATGGATGAAATTGCGCGTTATAATAGAGAAAGATGGAATTCGCTCGTTCAAGCGGAGGCGATTTTCACCAAGCCTTACCTCGATTTGGATGTGGAAGAGGCAAAATCTTACCTCGATCCGAAAGGCTTGTTGGCAGAGATAGCGGGTAAAAGAGTGCTTTGCCTTGCCAGTGGTGGGGGGCAGCAGTCTGTCGCGTTCGCGCTTTTGGGCGCGGATGTCACGGTGTTCGATCTCTCAGAGGGTCAACTCCAACGGGATAAAGAGGCGGCAGAGAAGTATGGGCTGACGATTCGGATTCAGCAGGGAGATATGCGTGATCTCTCTTGCTTTGAGGCGAACTCATTCGACATTGTCTATCAGCCTTATTCGATCAACTTCGTACCGGAGGCGCGTTCTGTCTTCCGCGAGGTTGCGCGAGTTCTTTGCTCACAGGGCATCTATCATTTCATGTGTGCGAATCCGTTCTTGCTCGGCATGAATCCAGAGGACTGGGACGGGACGGGCTATCCTTTGCGCTATCCCTATCAGAGCGGAGCCATTGTTTCGCTTGCGGATGAGGATTGGGTCTTTGGCGAAGCCCCAAAACTGGACGCTATCCCATGGAGGCGCGAGTATCGCCACACTTTGAGCGATCTCATCAATGGACTGATAGGGGAAAACCTGGAGATATTTCATTTCTACGAGCAGCCTTCTGGGGAAGCCGATTTCTCCCAACCCGCAGGTACATCGGAACACTTTACGGCGGTAGCCCCGCTCTGGATTATCTTTTGGTCAATTCGTAAGTAAGTATTCTCACTATCCTTAGGAGCAAAATAGATGTCAGATTTTTCCAATACAAGAGGTTCAAAAACAGAGACGGTTGCCGGATATGAAATTTTGAATGAATTAGGCAGTGACCGCTACGGTGTATATCACCGCGCACGACACATGGAGACGGGCGCGTTTGTGCTGTATCGTGGTTTCGAGTGTCCAGAGGGCATGGCTCCTTCGCGTTGGCAACGTGCCATGCAGAGGATGGTCAAAGTACATCAGGATCAGGCAGGTATTCCCGAACATCCGAGCATCCAAAAGGTACTCAATTTCGGCATTGACGGTGAGCTGTTTTATGTTTTTTTTGAGTATATTGAAGGGCGCACTCTACGCCAGATTTTGAGATCGGATGGCGCGAAGCCATTGGACTGGGTGATCGATGTCTTTACGCAGGTCGCGAGTGCCCTCGATCATGCCGCGAAGAGCGGTTTCTGCCACACCGATCTCTCCTATTACAATATCTTTATTCGCAGTTCGGATCAAACGGCGCATATCCTCAACTGGGGTTTGGGAAAGCTAAGCGGCAAACGGAAATCTGCTACCACCGCTCCAGAGCAGGTGCAAGGGTCGCGCGGAGACTGGCGTACCGACATCTATAGTATGGGCATTCTGCTCTACCAGTGCCTTCAAGGAAGGCGTCCTTTTAGCGGAAAAACGTCGGAGGAGCTTCAAAAGGCAATCCTCTATAAAGATGCCCCTCCGCTTGGCACACAGACCAAACCGGTACAGGACGTGGTCGCAAAACTCCTGAGAAAGAACCCCAAGCAACGTTACCACACCTGCATTGAGGCGATCAACGATCTGCGGAACGGCACTTCGCCCGTGGATGTCGGGCAAAAGCCACAGGCGCAGATACTCCTCTCCGGCATGTATAGCATTGAGGCGATCAAAAACACTCTCTCCGCCACTTTCAAACGTCCGGGACCTGAAGTCGAGATTCAGCAGTATTTGGATCAACTCCATATTCAGGGGAAAGAGCGTAAAGAGGGTGAGCGCGTTCGTACCGTCTGGAAGAGTGGTGCTGGCTCTGTGGCGGCGTGGGCATTCCGCCTCACTGTTTTGGGGGTTTTGGTGATGCTCTGTATCCATGCCGCCACCCTGCCCGGAGCCTACCGCTACGCCACTATCCTGAAGGTTACAGGAACTACCGAAATCGTGCGGAATGGCAAATCCACACCGCTACAGGCAGGCGACGTTCTGGACGGGCGGGAGGGGGGAGCCCTTAAGACGGGCGCGGACTCGTCGATCATTTTAGATATGAACGGTACGCGCCTCAAATTGGGGGCAAATACCCTCCTCAGTATCAGCAAATTGGGCTTCAGCAAGGGAGCCATTCGCCAATTCAGCCTCACGAGGGGGCAGGTTTGGGCGAAGGTAATGCCCCTCCGAGGCAAAAATGCCCGTTTCCTCATCGTCTGTAACGGCGTCAAGGTTTCTGTGAAGGGAACCGATTTCACCGTTGCCTCCACAGAAAACGGCGCGGAAGTGGACACTCTTGAGGGATCGGTGAAGGTCGATTCTGGCTCCTCCACTCAGCTGGTCGAGAAGGGAGAGCAGATCGTTGCCACCTCCAACGCGCAACTTTATGATCCTCTCAAGCTAACGGAAGACCAGATGAAGAAGCTCTTGCAGGGGGACATTGAGGAGGCGGGAGGCTTTCTTACTCGCCTGAGCAATACCTATACCCAAATTCAGGAATCGACTCTGGTTCCCCTCGTGAACGGTGCGCTTGCCATGACTCCTCTCAACACGGAGGGAACAGGGAAGTGGTTCTTTGAAGAGGTCAAGGATGTTACTTCAGCGCGGATAGCGATGGAGGCGATCTCGAAATCGCTCATGTTGGGCGACGATGGGGCGCCTCACAAGCTTACGCTAAATACCTTGCAAGAGACAGGTATGGAGGAGAAAACGCGGAAGGAGTGGCTCTCTTACTTTGAGAACAAGACTCTGCTCTCCTACGAAACCCTGCCCAATGGGGGCTATGAGATCACTGCTCACGCCAACGACACAAGCCACACGGTCATTCATTCCAAAAACGGCAAGGTGTGGGTGGGAGAGGAAGACCCCGATCTCGGCGGTTCTGAGACTAAGGGTTCTGAGACCAAGAAGTAACTGAGCATGGCACAAGCAAAAGCGTGAGAATGACGCCGGAGGAGTTCCTTGCTTGGGACGAACAACAGCCCGGACGCCACGAGTATTTGCATGGCACAATTCGGGCTATGTCTGGCGCAAGCTATGCCCATAATCTGATCGTTTTCAACCTTTGTGCGGAGATTAAGAACCGCTTGCAAGGAACGCTTTGTCGGGGCTATTCTCAGGCGCAAAGGGTACAGTCGGAGACCAGTAGGAGTTACTTTTTTCCTGATGTTGGCATTTTCTGCGGTTCTCCAAAGCTAGGGCAAGGAGAGAGCCTGCTCAACCCCATTGCGGGCTTTGAGGTTCTCTCTCCCACTATCACCAACTATGACCAGTTCGAGAAGTTTCACCAGTACCAGACCATTCCCACCCTCGAAGAGTATTTCCTTGTACATCAAGACACCCCGCGTAATGACAAAGTTCACTTGACGGTAATGAACTTGGCTTTCGCAGGTCATTTTACCATAGGCAGGATGACGTCTTTTAGGAGCGAGCGTATGTCTTTCGCATTGCGGTCGGGAAAGCCGATGTTGCCAGTGAAAACTACGACCAGATCGAGATCTCTTGCCACAAAGATATCCTGACCGCCATAGCCACGAACCGCCCCCATGTTCTTGTGACCGTGGTCATTGGGGAACCATATCTGGTACCCATATCCCGCATCGTAGTAGGTTTCGACACGTCGCTTGAACATTTCATCCACGTACCGCCTCGAGACGACCTGCTTACCCCGATATTTTCCGCCGTTTGACAACATCTGTCCGATCTTGAGCATATCCTTTGGGCTCAAATACATACCCCATCCGCCTTGCGTCCGTCCGTCCGGCAAGGCAGGCCAGCTTACCTGGGTGATGCCAAGCGGCTTAAAAAGGCGACGTTTGGCATACTCAAACGCGGTCATACCCGTTTGCCGCTGGATGATTGCGGATAGGATGTGAGAGCTTCCCGTGTTGTAGAAAAAACGTGTTCCCGGCTTCGATTCCAGAGGCTCTCCCAATACGAAGGATACGGAGTCGCGCGCCACTTCGATCTGTTCAAAGGAATTGTTGGCTCCGAAGTCGCCCCAGCGCAAGCCCGTTTGCATTGTTAATGCGTGATAGAGGGTCATGCTGGCTTTGTCGCCGACCAGCAAAGCCGCATGTTCTGGCAGGAGTTCCGCAATCGACTGGTCTACCGTCCGTATTAGCCCTTCATCCAGGGCCATCCCGATGAGGATGGAACTGATGGTCTTGGTTGCGGACTGGAACTCGTGCGGTTGGTCGGTGCGGAACCAATTGAACATCCGGGAGTAGATTAGCACGTCTCGATGTTGTACCATAATGGCATCAAGGTGATGAACGCGTGCATCTAACCATGTATTGATCTTCCGGGATAACTTGGTCGAACCTTTTTCCGAGGTCGGCTCAGGCGCGGTCAGCACGGTCGTTCTGGCATGATAGGATGCACTGAATCCAGGCGATGGTCCGCAACCAACAAGCAAAACAATGCAACCCAGAACTGCCCAATCCACAGTTCCTTTCATATTGAACCTCTTTCTGTGGCGCGGTTTCTCAACACCCTCCGTCAAAAGGCGGTCATAGGCTTCGTTGCGCTTGCCTTGCTCCCGCATTTCTCGGCTCACATAGAGCACAAACCATTCTTGAAACTTCTGTAACTTGGAAGTGCTTGCCAGTAGTCTCTTTGCTATCTCACTCATCACCTGATCATGGTGCGAAATCAAGGTGGTCTCGTTGGTATCCAGAGGGGACTTTCGTCTATTGCTCCACCGGCTTGAGCATGAGATCGGCGACGCCTTTCGGGTCTCCTTGATAGAGAGACCAGAGAGTCTTCCCAATAGGCACACCATATTTTATTAGCAGAGCAGTAGTAATCGGCATAGAACTGTTACCTCCCAAGTAAAAAGAGACCCGTATTTTGGGGAGACACCCGCCCTTTGATGAGAGAAGCGGGTGTCCAGAACCCTCAATGCACAACCCCAATATCACCTACGAAAGCACCCAACCATCCCGATACTCCGGCTTGATCATCGCTGTCGCCTCTTCGTCCTTTTTGCAGATCATCTTTGCGGCATCCCACTCGATGCGCCGTTTGGTGCGCATGGCGACATTCCCCAACAGAATCGCCTCCGTCATGGGACCTGCATAGCGGAATGGGCTTCCCGTCGGGCTTCCACTTTTGCACGCCTCAATCCACTGGAGATAGTGTCCCGGAGAACGCTTCAGATAGGGGGTGGGGAGGTTTGCATTCGTGAAGTCCGCCTTCGGAAGCAGAATCGGCATACCGCTATGATCGATCAACAGTTTGCCCTTCGTTCCCACAAACAGCGAGCCGTTATCGATCTTCGGAACCGTGTCGTTGCCAAAGAGCGATTGCGGAGGGCGGTTCTTCCCATCGTACCAGATCATCGTTGTGACCGCCTTTTTGTCCTTACTGTTCTTTTTGGGAAACTCGTAGCGAATGATGGAGGAGGTTGGATAGCTATCTGCCGTCATTCCCTCTGTTTGAGCAGAGACCGCTGAGGGCGAACCCAACTCCAAAGCCCAGAATGCCGGGTCCATGAGGTGACACGCCATGTCTCCCAAGGCTCCTGTGCCAAAGTCCCACCATCCTCGCCACACAAACGGCAGATACGATGGGTGAAACAGGCGCATTTGGGCAGGTCCAATCCACTGCTCCCAGTTCAACGTTTTTGGGGGTAGCAATATCTGCGTGGGGCGCTTGCCACCTTGGGGCCATATCGGACGATCTGTCCAGACATGAACCTCGTTCACCTCCCCAATAACCCCTTTCTGGATGATCTCCACAAGGCGGAAATACCCCTCAAAGGCGTGCCCTTGTGTCCCCATTTGGGTCGCCAGTTTGGGCTTCTTTTTTGCCAGTTCCGTGATGTACCGCGCCTCTGAGACGTTATGGGTCAGAGGCTTTTGGCAATAGACGTGCTTATCCATGTGCAGAGCCAGCGAGGTCACTACCGCATGGTTATGGTCTGGAATACTGACCACAACGGCATCTATTTCCTTGTGCATCTTGTCCAGCATCTCTCGGAAGTCTTGAAACTTTCGCACATCCGAATACTGGTTAAACGTGTTTGCCGCCCGTCTTTCGTCCACATCACACAGCGCGATAATATTCTCATGGCTCACTTGTTGAATATCCGACGCGCCCTGTCCTCCCGCCCCCACACAGGCGATATTCAGTTTCGAGTTTGGTGATTTAGGCTTCTTTTGTGCGCTTGAAGGCTCTGCCCAAACACCCCCCAAAGTCACAAGTCCTGTCGCGAGAGTCGTTTGCTTCAGAACCTCACGACGCGATAACGATTTCGACATGAGTGCATCTCCTTTTCTTGCTTCGATTCCAGATAGAGTTCAAGAGAGAATTTAGGCTTACACCTCCCAACTTCCTGCCCAAAAACAAAAAAAGCCCTCCCTGTAGTCTTTCACAGAGAGGGCGCAAACGGTATTGCCAAACGTTGGAGCCAAATCACACGTCGTAGTAGAGTGCGAACTCATACGGGTGTGGGCGCAAAGCAACCTGTTTGAACTCCTGTGTGCGCTTGTACTCGATGTAGGTCTCAATGAGGTCTTTCGAGAAGACGCCGCCCTTAAGCAGGAAGTCATGATCCTGCTCCAGTGCATTGAGGGTCTCTTCGAGACTCCCCGGAGTCTGAGCGATATGTGCTTTCTCCGAGGGTTCCATCTCATACAGGTCTTTGTCGATAGGATCGGGAGGAACAATCTTGTTCTGAATACCATCCAGACCCGCCAAGAGCATTGCAGAGAAGGCGAGATAGGGGTTCGCAGAAGGATCGGGCGCGCGGAACTCAACGCGTTTTGCCTTCGGAGACCGGCTCACCATCGGGATGCGGATACACGCAGAGCGGTTTCGAGCGGAGTAGATCAGATTGATAGGAGCCTCATAGCCCGGAACCAGACGGCGATACGAGTTGGTTGAAGGGGCGCAAAATGCCAAGAGGGCAGGGGCATGCTTCAACAGACCACCGATATAATGCACCGCCATCTCAGAGAGTCCTGCATAGCCTTTCTCATCGTAGAAAAGGGGCTTCCCGTCTTTCCAAAGCGACTGGTGACAGTGCATACCGGAGCCGTTATCTTGGAAGAGAGGCTTGGGCATGAAGGTAACCGTATAGCCGTTCTGAATGGCGGTATTCTTCACGACATACTTATACTTCAGCAGATCGTCTGCCATGCGGAGCAGAGTGTTGAAGCGAATGTCTATTTCGCACTGACCAGCGGTTCCAACCTCATGATGATGCATCTCAACATCCACACCAGACTCCATCAGGTTCATCACCATAAGGGTGCGGAGGTCTTGTAGGCTATCGTTTGGAGGAACAGGAAAGTAGCCGCGCTTGAGCGGAATCTTGAAGCCCAGATTCGGCTTCTCATCCCGTCCTGTGTTCCAGACTCCCTCATCACTATCAATGAAGTAGTAACCAGAGTTCGTTGTTTGATCAAAACGAATGTCGTTGAAGACATAGAACTCGGCTTCGGGACCAAAGAAGCACGTGTCGGCAATGCCGGTACTCTTTAGGTATGCCTCTGCGGCTTTTGCGATCTGGCGTGGGTCACGGTTATAGTCTTCGCGGGTGATAGGATCGATAATATCACAGGTGATATTGACCGTGGTGACTTCCGTGAAGGGATCAAGGTAGACCGTGTTGGGGTCAGGAATAAGAAGCATGTCGCTCTCATTGATGGCTTTGAAGCCACGAATGGAGGAACCGTCGAAGGCAAGTCCTTCTACAAAGGAATCCTCTGAGAAGTGGTTAGAGGGAATCGAGAAGTGCTGCACCTGACCAAATAGGTCGGTAAAGCGAATATCGACTATCCGCGCCTCTTTCTCTTTAATGTAGTCAATTACGTCTTTAGGGGTCATAGTCCGCGCATCTCCTCTGATGGGTATGGAGTTTAGAGTCGAAATAAGCGATACACGAAGCCCAGTTCAGGTTTTGGTGAAGTCTGGGGCGGCTCTAAGGGGATTCTACCCCAAGAGCCGCCCCAGACAGATCATTTCAAAACAAAAGAACGAACTATTAGTGTCCTACACGAGGAGAAGTTTGATCCAACTGCTGGAAATCGGGGTAGGCATACGCGCCCATCTCCGGCATATCCAAACCTTCCATCTCCTCTTCTGGCGTTGGGCGAAGTGGCATGACCTTCTTCTGCAACCAGAAGAAAATATACGCGCTCACAAATGCCCAGACGATACAGACTACAGAGCCGATGAGCTGAGCAATCAACTGCTTGGAGTCACCATAAAGAATTCCTGTGACACCCTTGCCCACAACACCGAGATAGTCCGCAGCACCAACGCCGTTCCAACCTGCGCCATAGGTTCCGTCGGCAAAGATACCCACGCTAATGAAGCCGAAGATACCACAAACACCGTGAACTGAAATAGCACCAACGGGATCGTCAATTCCACGCTTCTCCCAGAAGAAGACGGAGATACAGACGAGGAAGCCAGCAATGGCACCAATAATCACTGCGTCGCGTGCATTTACGAAGGCGCAGGGAGCCGTAATCGCTACCAGCCCAGCAAGCAAGCCGTTTGCCATCATCGAGGGGTCATACTTGCCAAACTTTGCCTTCATAAAGAGGCAGGCAACCATGGCACCACTCGCAGAAGCAAGCATCGTATTCACAGCCACGATAGTGACACGTAGGTTTCCACCGCCAGCAACACCTAGCATGGAGCCGGGGTTAAACCCGAACCAACCAAAGGCGAGGATGAAGGTTCCGATAATCGCCATCGGGATATGGTGTCCCGGAATGGGGTTTGGCGAACCGTCTTTATTGTACTTGCCAATACGGGGTCCAATAATCAAGGAGCCTGCAAGTGCGATAAAACCACCTACCGCATGGACGACACTCGAACCCGCAAAGTCTACCGCGCCGTGCCCTAGTCCATGAGACTGCCCCAACATCGCAAGACCACCACCGCCCCAAATCATGTGACCATAGACTGGATAGGCGAGTATCGAAACGAAAAAGCCATAGACCATAAACGCGGAGAATTTCCAACGCTCTGCCATAGCACCCGTTGGGATGGTCGCAGTCGTGTCCATAAAGACCATCTGAAACAGGAAGAAGCCAAAAACCGTCACATCATAGACACTGGGTCCCAAGAAGAAACCCTTCAAGCCCGCAATGCCAAATCCACCGATAGAGAACTCATTGCCGTTCAAAACGGGCAAGCCACCAATAGCAGCGGGACCGCCGATTTTGCTGGCAGCAACGCTTCCAAACATGATAGCAAAGCCCGCTATCCAGAAGCCCAACATTCCAATCGGGTAGATCATAAAGTTCGTCATAATGACGTGTGCGGCGTGTTTTGCGCGGCAGAAGCCTGTCTCCACCATCGCAAAACCTGCCTGCATGAACATAACCATGAAGCCCGTTAGGAGCATCCACATCACGTTTGTCGCGATAGTGTTTTGTCCTATCGTATCCAGGACTTTCGTGATGGTCGCGTTTGTCGCGGGTTTGTCCTTGTTGTCTTCAAAGGCTTTCAATTCATCGGCTGAAAAAGCAGCAGCACTTCCTGCATTTGCAGCGTTTTTGGCGACTCCTGTGGCAGTGCCACCAGAATCGGGTACTGGATCATCTGCCCAAGCGCGAACATTCGCAAATACTGTGAGCAGAGTGAGCACAAGCCACCCACAGAGTAGAACACGCGCAAGAGGTCTGGTGAGCGTTTTCGCGAAGCGATTCATCTCGTTGCTTCCTCCTTTAAGGGAACTAAACCACACTGCCATTTAGAGAGTGGCAGGACACAGAAATAGTGGGCGATACAAGCATGAAGCAACACTGCCCATGTACTCCGTGGAGTAGTACTCTTCCCTCATTGGAAGCAAAACAGGAGTCCTCTAGTGCGACCCCTTGATCTGCAACTTTGCAAAACCGTCAAACGGCGGTCAAACTACCTCTACAACAGGCGTCGAGTGTGTCTCGGCGGGTTGTCCTCCTTTCGGTCGGTGCTGGCTCACCAGCCACTTCAAAAGTGGAGGTGTCATAAATGTCGTCGTGATCACCACAAAGATAATCGCCGCGTAGAGGCTGTTGTCAATGACCCTACTGCTAAGCCCCATATTGGCAAAGATAAGCCCAACCTCACCGCGTGGGATCATCCCTACGCCTATTGTAAGGCGCTTAAGACCTTTGCCAGGAACACTGATACCACCCAGCATCTTGCCAAGCACTGCTATCACAAGAAGCACGCCCCCCAAAATCAGCGTCGTGCGCCCTGAAGCAGTAGCAGGATTGAACATCTGGGCGTCCATCCTTGCTCCAACCATTACAAAAAAGACTGGCACAAACAGATCGGCAAGCGATTTTATCTTTTGCTCAATGTGCACCTTATCGTCGGTCTTATCGAGCACTAATCCCGCCGCAAACGCGCCCACGATGGGAGCCAATTGCACCATCTCTGCCAGAGCAGAGAGCAAAAAACAGAAGATAACGGCAGAAGAGGAGAGCGCGGCACGAGTCTGCATCTTTCGCGCCCAATGGAGTAGGAACGGCGTCGCCCGAACTCCGATCACAATCGCGCCCACCAAAAACACCAATGCCATAAAGGTCTGAAGACCCACTGCACTCCACGAGATGACTTTCGTCACCGCCATTCCGCTCACAACTGCCAGAATAATCAGACCAATCACATCATCCACAACGGCAGCCCCTAAAACGATCCTCGCCTCTTTGGTATGCAGAGATTTTAAGTCTGTGAAAACCCTTGCTGTAATGCCCACCGAAGTGGCGGTCATGGCAGCACCCACAAAAATTGCCTCCATCACCGTGCGCCCCAAAGCGTGAGCCACAAAATACCCGAAGACAAAAGGCAAGACCACTCCCGCAAACGCCACCCAAAGAGCCTGCTTCCCAACCTTGAAAAGATCGTCCAGATTGCTCTCCAAGCCAATCTCAAAGAGCAGGAGTACCGCGCCTATCTCTGCCAATTGATGGAGAAACACATCTTCGCCCGGAATCCAACCCAATACACTCTGTCCAATCAGCACCCCTCCCACCAACTCCCCCAAAACTGCGGGTTGTTTGAGCCAACGCTCACACAGTTCGCCACTGATCTTAGCAATAATGAGGATGAGAGCCAACTGTACGAGAATAACGTGCATTTTGGTCTTGCCTGTCTTGCAAAATAGAAGAGAGGGGCATAAAGGTAAGCCCCTCTCTTCTGTGAAGGACTAGAACTTGTAGACTTGCCCTAGTGTGATCGTGTCCTGATCGGTGACGAGACCCCGTGCCGCACCAAAGACACTCTGGTTCGCGCTATCATGGCGGTATTCAAGGCGACTTACAAGGTTCTTATGAGTGTACTCAAAGGTGAAGGTATAGGTTCGTACATTGAAGTAGCCACCCACTCCGAGGCGAGGGCTAACCCCTCCTACCCCCGGCTGATCTTCGAGTTGCTCCAAGCGTGTTGCGAACGCAAACTTGGGCGTAAACTGGTATTTAGCATAGCCCACCATTCCAAGCCAATTGCCGGAGAAGTGGTCGTCGGTGCGTCCCGTAAGCGCCTTAATGCCCTGCACGTTTCCGGCACCACTACCGTAGGATATCCATCCTGCCAGTTTCAACTTATCGTTGACCTGATAAATAGACTGAACGTCGAGCAAGTTGATTGTCCACCCGCCGCCACCTCTAGTGGGAGCAACCACGCCCATTGCGCCAGTGCCTTCAAGTCCACCAATCCAGCCCAAAATCTGAGTGAACTTGGGACTGGGCTTCCAAGTCATTTGGGCATAAAGGGTCTTACCGTTGTTGTCATCAGCCACGTTATTCCAACCATTTACAAGCCCTGCCTGAACCGTAACCGTGGACGAGAGTGCAGTTGTAGCCCGCACGCCAAAATGGTAGAAGGGAACCGCATACCAGTAGGTTGAAGCGCGGGAGTAGTTATCGTTCAGGTTGCTCTCCAAAACCTCCATACCAAAAGGCGATGCCCACTTACCAAAATCGACAGCAACGTCCTTACCAAGAACTTTGGCACTTGCAGTCAAGAAAAGGTTGTGGAAAGGATAGTACGAGCTTGTACCACCAGGCTCTGTTGCATGATAGAGTCTTGCACTATCACCGAGCGTCAAGGTTGCCGTCAAACCAAGCGGAAGCCCTTTGCCAGGGGTGCGCGTGATGTTTATCTCCCCCAATGTAATAATGGGATTACGGTCACGGTTCACAAAGTAGAGACCAAAGTTATCCTGACGAATCGTCTCTCCACTGGGAGTGATATTCGGTGCAAACTGTCCTGCGGAGGAGCCACCGGGGGCACGCGTGTTGATGCTATAGTACCAGTCGATCAATCCTGTATAGGTCACTGTTCCTGGTTCAGGAGCAGCAGGTGCAGTGGGCACAGGAGCGGGCACTGTTTGTGCGGTGGTTTGTTGCTCCATCGTCTTCAAAGAGGCGAGGCGCAGTTGTTGCATCCGATCCAAGAACGCTTTGTTGGAAAACTTACCATGGTTTACAACAGGAGCTGTGGTGCTTGTGGCAAAATCTGCCATTTTGAGACCACTATGCTCAATGGGCTTCGATACCTCCTGCGCGAGAGCGGAAGGGATGGCGAAGCCAAGACTAGAACAGAGTGCAATAGCGGGAAGAGCCTTACGGGTCGCATTGAAGCCGCGCATTGACTGCCTAGTTTCCAATGTGCGGAGTGTGTTGCTAAGCCGAAGAGATTTCCCATTGAGGGCATTACGGTTCACTGAGTACTTCCTCCTTGTAGGAATGATGTCGATAGGACTCTCCATATAGAATATACGTTGGGAGAGTCTGGGTGAGAAAAGGTAGTATCAAAACTCCCTGCATTGGACAGGAAAACACTTTGCCCGCAAAAACAGGGTCGGACAAATGGCTTATCACAAAGTCAAATACAAGGAAAGAGAATCGTTCTTTGCTGAAAAACTTTACGGGGAGACTAAGCAACAACAACGTTGCAAAAGCACTATGAGGCTGGGTGATCTTGTGCTAGGCAACTCTGCTTAGACAAGGGGAAGTACACTCTCAAACGAACTCCTTAGAGCAAGGAATTAAACTCAGTATAGCAGGATTCATATAGTCTGTCAAACTTTTTATGCCAGAAAGCGCAAAATTCTCGCTTTTTTTACGGGTGATGCCCGCACAAGCAAAACCCGTAAGGAGTGCTTTGCTCCTCTCTTTTCCGCGCTGCTCTTCGCGCACTACAGAAAGGCACCTGACTATTTCTTAGCCCAAAGCTCCAATAAGGGAGGAATATCCTCCCCTGCTGTGGAACCCCAAAGACACACGGAACGACTTGCGTTCTAAAACCACTCTCCAACTTTCACAAAGAGAAAGGGCTTCAACGATGAGAGGCAACATCACTCTGTTTTTAACCTTGTTAGCTCTCTGTAGCCTTGCCTGCACTCTGCACGCGCAGGTGGGAGGTCCCTATCCAAAAGACCCCGACAGCGCAGAAAAACCCAATGTGCCTCACGGCAAAGTAACGAAGCAGGCAAATTGGAGTAGTAAAATATTCCCAGACACCGATAGGGAGTGGTGGGTCTATGTTCCCGCGCAGTATACCCCCGATCAGCCTGCCTGCGTCATGATCTTCCAAGATGGGGGAGCCTACAAAGACTTCGTTCCGCCCGTCTTCGATAACCTCATCGCGGAAAAGGCGATGCCCGTAACGGTGGGTATCTTCATCAATCCCGGCAAACTTCTGCCCAGAGGTACACCACGTGGCAACAACCAAAGAAGCTTCGAGTACGATACTCTCTCCGATCAGTATTCCCGTTTTCTGCTGGAAGAGATATTGCCCGAAGTCGAAAAAACAACGAAACTGAGGCACGATGCCCAAAGCCGTGCCGTTTCAGGGCTTAGTAGCGGAGGAATCTGCGCCTTCACTGTTGCATGGCAAAAGCCCGATCAGTTTAGCAAAGTACTCTCTTGGATAGGTAGTTTCACTAATATCGCAGGAGGCAAAAGCGGAATTGAGGGTGGACACAACTATCCTGCCCTCATTCGGCGCATAGATCACAAACCGATTCGAGTCTTTCTTCAGGACGGAGACCAAGACCTCGATAATCAGTTTGGAAACTGGCCCCTCGCAAACCAAGAGATGGCGAAGGCACTGGAGTTCAAAAAGTACGACTATAAGTTCGTGTTTGGGCATGGGAATCATAGTGCCGATCATGGACGCTCCATTCTCGGCGAATCGTTGCGCTGGCTCTGGCGCGAATACAAAGCAGAATAGACTCCAGTTGAGAGCGAGGAGAGGACCTTATCTTGAATCTTCCAATGGCTAATACTTTTCGACGTTTTGGGCGCACCATCACAGGTATGTCGGCGATGTTACTCCCTTTTACAGAAGCGGGAGAGATCGCCGAGGATGCCTATAGTGCCTGTCTGTTGGAGACGGTGCAGGCAGGGCTGACGCCTGCCGTCAATATGGATACGGGATATATCAATCTGCTCACCGATGCAGAAAAAGCCCGTGTGCTGAACCTGACAAAACAGACCCTCGGCGCGACCCCATTCGTGGCAGGAGCCTATATTGAAGGCAAGGAAGGCGACATCGCGACGCTCTACCGCCGTGAGATCGCTCTCATCCAACAAGCGGGTGGAACTCCCATTCTCTTCCAAACCTCTCGCCTCCACAACCGCCCTCCTACAGAGGTAGTGGAAACTTATGCCCAAGCCGTCGCCGACGTTCCCACCGCCTATGCCTTCGAACTGGGGCGGATGTTTGCACCCAATGGCGAGATATGGTCCACGGAGATCGTGCAAGGCATCCTCTCGATACCCCAAATTAAGGGGATGAAGCACTCTAGCCTCGATAGAGTCATAGAGTTGGAGAGACTTGCCCTCCGAGATAGCCTACGTCCCGATTTTCAAATCTTCACGGGCAACGATCTTGGTATCGACATGAGCGAATATGGAAGCGATTATCTCCTCGGGCTAGCAGCTTTCTCACCCGCCAAGTTTGCGGAGAGAGATCGGCTCTGGCAACAAAAGGATACCGCCTATTTTGCCGTTGCTGATGCCCTCCAGCACCTCGGAAACATCGCTTTCCGTCCTCCCGTTCCTGCATACAAGCACTCTGCCGCTATCTTCTTGAACCTCTTGGGCAAGATACCCACCAGCAAAACCCATCCCCGCTCTCTCGAACGCCCACTATGGGAACGTGAGATACTCACCTCTTGCGCCGAGAGGTTAGGCTTGTGCTGAGGGTAATTCCTCAAGCCTAACCTCTCGAAACTCGCGAATGGACAAGACCAAGAGCGGGACAATGCCCAATCCCAAGCCCATGTACAAGAATGTTCCCTCTATGCCCCACTGCTTCAATAGCAAACCACTCAGCGCGGTTCCAATGGGCATGACCAGCATCGATAACATTCCCATTGTGGCTGAAACACGCCCCCGCAATGCGTCTGGTGTCTGTATCTGCACCATTGTATTCAAGGGAATACTGGCAGGGGGAATACAAATGCCACAGAGAAAGTTACATATCCAAAACAGGATAGGCGAATGCACATATCCCATGGGCACAACCGATACTGCCGCCAACGCCAAAAAGAGCGAAAACGTCAGCCCCACCCGTTTTGGCTTGAGCCGATAGGTCAATAACGCGCCAATTCCCATGCCACAAAAGAAGCCTGTCTCCAAAATGGCGAGCATCGCAGGAGTCCCCTGAAACCGCTCCTGCACCACCACCACCATCGCGGTCATAAAGGGTGCAAGGAAAAAGTTCAGGGCAGTACTCACCCCAATCGAGGCGGTGAGTACCACACTCTTACGAATATAGGTCAAACCCTCTTTCACCTCATGGAGAGTCGAATGCGGAGAGGCTTCCCGCTCTGGATAGAGATCGGGCAGGCGCAACATGAAGAGCGCAGAGACCAGAAAGGTACAGCCATTAAAGAGAAAGGTGATAAAGTAGGTGAAGGTTTTGTTGAGAGCGAAAATCACCTGAAAGACCAGTGCCGCCAACACATTCCCCGCCAGAGGCATGAGGTTCTGCACGGTGCTATTGAGGGCATTTGCCTCCATCAACCGCTCGGAAGGAACCAGCCTCGGAATGGCGGCTCCACGTGCAGGGAGGGCAAACACGCCCACTGCTTTCAAAATAAAAGCAAAAAAACAGATTACCCAAAGCGCAGGTTTCGCAACAAAAAGCATCAATACGGCAAACCCTAACACAAAAACCGTGCTGATCCAATCTGTCCAAAGAAGTATCTGCTTTCGGTTGTAGCGATCTGCCCACACTCCAGAATGCATAGAAAAAATCACCGCAGGAAGTGCCTCGAATGCGCCCACAATGCCCACCGCCTCACGTCGCCCCGTCACCTCCAACACCATCCACAAAAAGACCATACTGTGCAAAACATCCCCAAACTGAGAGACCAGTTGCCCCACCCAAAGATTACGGAAACCGACGTATTGGAAGAGAGATTCCTTCTTCTGTGTCATCTGTGAAGAGAAGCCTTGCTATATAGGGTAGAATCCAGTAGAAAAAGAGGGTTGTGCCTGAACTCTTCTTTTAATAGTACGCATTTTTTAGCGTTTCGTTTCCCTCTTCTTTGCCTCTTTCGCAAGAAACAGGGGCAAGAGGAGAGGCTCTACTCTTCATTGTAACCACCAAACTTCACCATTCAGTAAGGAGAATGCATCGTGGCAAAAACCTATCGTGTCGGTATAGCTTGTATGTCCCATGACCATGTGTGGGGCGAACTCGATCACTGGAAACAACTTCCCAACGTTGAGCTTGTGGCAGGTGGCGATGATGAGCCAGCCCTCCTCGCCTATCTCAAGGAAAAGCATGGCGTCACTCACCTCTATAACTCCTACCAAGAGATGATAGAGAATGAGGAGCTAGACATTGTGCAGGCTGCGGGCGGAAACAGCGAAGGAGCCGATATTGTCGAACTTGCCGCCTCCAAAGGGCTTCACGTCATTAGTGAAAAGCCGATGGCTGCGACACTGGCACAGGCGGAGCGCATGAAAGCCGCCGCAGAAAAAGCGGGAATCCATCTCTTGATCAACTGGCCCTCCGCATGGTCGGCGGCGTGGCAAGACTTAGAGCGTCGGGTATTGGCAGGTGAGATCGGTGAAGTACGCTATGTACGCTACCGAAGCGCACACAGTGGTCCCATCGCTATCGGCTGTAGCCCCTACTTTGTTAAAGACCTCACCACTCCCGAAGTGAACGGCGCGGGTGCGCTTATGGACTACTGTTGCTACGGTGCAAAGCTCACGGCACGCCTCCTAGGACGCCCAAACAACGTCATGGGGATGCGTGGAACATTTGGCAACGAACCCGCCTATAATCCCCCCTCCGACGATAATGCGGTGATAGTCTCCCAATACGATCACGCCTTCAGTGTCTGTGAAGCCAGTTGGTCTCAACCCGTCGGCTACGCAGAAACCAACCCCCTCGTCTACGGAAGCGAAGGCTCGATTGGTATCTATCACGATAAAATCCAGATTCAACGCCCCGGCAAAGCGGAAGAGATCGTCGAACCCAAACCGCTCGAATATCCCTATCGCCATGCCCCCGAATACCTCTTGCACTGCATCGAAAACGGACTAAAGATCGAAGGCTTCTGCTCTCCTGAAGTCAGCCGAAATGCTCAAGAGATTCTTGAGGCGGGGCTACGCTCTGCCAACACTGGGCAAACCTTAAAACTACCGCTCTAAAGCGGTGTCATAATACCCTGCTGGTAGCTCACTTTAAGGGCTACCAGCACGCTACACTTAGGTTTACACAAAAGGAGTTCGATATGCGTCATTCGTTCCTGCGTTTTAGCATAGTTCTGGGGCTTGTGGCTCTACTAGGCTCATTCTGTCTCATCCCCTCAGCTCAAGCGCAAGGGAAAGACAAGCCCAAAAAGCCTGCGGGAAACCCCAAAGTTGATATGTTGATCGACGTTCGCGCCAGCAAAAAGACGGTCAAACTCGTGATAGAGCTTTTTGCTAAGGATGCCCCTGAAACCGTCAAGCACTTCCAAGAACTCGCTGCTAAGAAGTTCTACGACGGTATTCTCTTCCATCGCTTCGTGCCTCGCTTTGTCATTCAAGGAGGAGACCCCGCTTCCAAAAAGGTGGATGGCGGTCTCATTGCCGACATATCTCCCGAGGAGGTCGGACAGAAGTACAGCCTCGGCATTGGAGGCTCTGGTAAGATGGTCCCCCTAGAGGTGAAACTCTCTCACCTACGCGGTACATTGGGGCTAGCACGCTCTAATGACCCAAATAGTGGAGATAGCCAGTTCTTCTTTAATCTCTCCGATAACCTAGTCCTCGATAGGGGACCACAACAAGGCTACTGTGTCTTTGGTAAGATTGTTAAAGGGATTGAGTTCCTAGATAAGCTGCGCCAAGGCGATAAGATTCGCTCTGTACGCCCCGCAAAAAAATAACGATCCCCTCTTTTTGCCCTGTCCACCTCTTCACAAGAGGGGTGGGCAGGAGAGAGATTTTTGCGGTACAATAGAGTAGTGTGCTGAAACCAAAAATACCCCTATCCTGAGGAGAGCAATGAGTCCAGACCATTCCTTGCAAGCTTTTATAGAGAATCATGTCGCCCTTGTAGAGCCGATCTCGCGTCAAGCCGCTCTTGCTAGCTGGCAGTTGCAGACAGAGAGTAGCGAAACCGCAAAGGAGCAAGTCACAGAACTCTACACACGCCTCGCCGTGATCTATTCCAACAAAGAGGAGTTTGAACTCCTCAAAAACATCTCCACACAAAGCCTTGAATCACCCGAATTGGCACGACAACACAGCCTTCTCGTCAACTCATATTTGGAGAACCAACTCACCCCAGAGCAGTTGGAGGCGATGATCACTCTCATGGTGGAGATCGAAGACATCTATAATGTCTTTCGAGGCAGTGTTAAGGGAGAAAAAGTCAGTGACAACGTCATTGAGCAGATTCTTGCCGAATCCGATGAAGAAGCCTTGCGCCGAGAGGCGTGGGAGGCGAGTAAAGAGGTGGGTATCGCGGTCTCCGCTAAGGTGCTAAAACTGGTGCGGATGCGTAATGAGGCGGCACACGCTCTCGGATTTGAAAACTACTACTCCATGAGCCTTGAACTACAAGAGCTGAGCGAAGAGAGACTCTTTACCCTCCTCGACCAACTGGGAACAGAGAGCACCACTCTTTGGAACGCCTACCGTGATGAATTGGATGCCAGCCTCGCTAAAAGGTTCCACATCACCCCCAATCAAGTGCGCTCATGGCATCACCACAACAGGTTCTTCCAAAGCCCTGAACCCGGTGAGGCAAATCTTGATCGCTTTTTTGAGACAGCAGACCTTGAAAAAACTGCCGCAGCTTTCTTCCGCAATATCGATCTGCCCATAGAAGACCTACTGGAGATAGCCGACCTCTATGAGCGTCCCGGCAAATGCCAACACGCCTTTTGCATGGATGTGGATCGTAAGGGAGACGTGCGCGTCCTGTGCAATCTTCAGCCCAATGAGCGTTGGATGAGTACGCTTATGCACGAGTATGGTCACGCGGTGTACGACAAATTTACAGACCACTCTCTGCCCTACCTGCTCCGTACACCTGCCCATATTATGACCACAGAAGCGATTGCTCTACTCATGGGGCGTCTTACCAAAGACGCCAACTGGCTCCATATCTACGTGGGTGTGGATCGTACAGAATCGGACAGAATCGCCCAAGCCGCGCAAAGTGAAGTACGCAATCATCTTCTGGTTTTCATGCGTTGGTGTCTGGTCATGGCACATTTCGAGCGTGCCATGTATCACGATCCAGAGCAGGACCTCAATACCCTCTGGTGGGACTTGGTGGAGAAATACCAGCGTATACAACGCCCTGAAGGGCGCAATTTCCCCGACTGGGCATCCAAAATTCACCTTGCAACCTCTCCCGTCTACTACCATAACTACCAACTCGGAGAGATGATCGCTTCCCAACTTCTCCATGCGCTCCGCACGCAAATCTTGGTTGGTGAGACAGAGAGTGCCCTCGTCACCAGCCCTAAAGTGGGTGAATGGCTACGGGATAAGGTCTTCTATCCGGGGGCATTGCGCCCATGGGAGGAGTGGCTAGAACACGCAACGGGTGAAAAGCTCAATCCACAGTACTTTGTAGCCGACCTACAAGGTGACCCCAAATAAGAGAGACGGCTCTGGTGTTTTTTGCACCAGAGCCGTCTCATTTTGCGCGTTCAGAAAAAGACTATTTTTTGATGTTAAAAGGGTTCTTCCCAACAGGTTTGGGCGCACGAAAGATAGCACAACCGAAAGTCGTGACATCCGCATACGGTGGATTTTGTCCCGTTAGCATAAAGTCCAGTGCATTCCGTAGGTCGTGAGACTTCACTTCCACAGGATTACGATTATCGTCGATGCGTCCATGATACCGTAGAACCCCCTTCGCATCCATAACGAACGCTTCAGGAGTCACCTGCGCCTCAATACGATCCGCAATGATGTTGCCCGCGTCCTTGAGAACAGGGAAAGGATAGCCCACCTTCGTGGCGTACTTGGCGATCTCCTCAGGAGTTTCGTTGGAGCTAGCGTTCATCGCAATAAAGCGTACCCCTTTTGCCCCATAATTGCGCGTCAGCTCTGTGAGTCGTGCATCGTATCCTTTTGAGCAGGGACACTCTGAGGAGAGAATGATAAGAACGGTGGCTTTCTGCTTGTTATCACCGTAAAGCGATTCCTGCTTTCCTCCCACCACGGTGGGCAAATGAAAGTCTGCAATCGGCTTCCCTATATAGGGTGAGGGTGCTTGGGGCTTGGTGTCGAGACAACACTCCGTCAATTCGATAAGTTGTTGCCCATGCTCTTCTATCTGTACGGTGGTTACAGGCAACAAAACCTGCCCCCCCACATCGATCACATACGAAACACGTCTTTCTGCCCCCTGACCTCCGCTCACCTTATATCTCTGTGAGACCTGCTGTCCCTTATCGACGAGTATCGGAAAATTGAGGTGTTCGGTGTCATGGACTCGCTTCGCATCCGTAGGCTCCCCGGGCACAACCCCAAAAACCTTCGCGCCTAGCGTATCAAACTGTCTTATTTTGCTGTTTAACGACTTCAGTTGTGCCATCGAGACGCCATTCAAATCTGGTAGAAAGGCAAGTACGACGGGACGATTATGATAGTCTTCCAGTTTGTGGTCTCTGCCATCTTGGTCTTGCAGAACAAAGGCAGGAGCCATTTCACCGGGGTTCAAAGTCTCGCTACTACTCTCACGGTTCGCCCAAAGCACTCCCAAAACCAACATGATTGCCCCAAATAGAACTCCTGCTACCAGAAGGGTGAGGGGATTTACCCGTTTGCGTCGTGATACTTGTACCGTTTGCATCTTACTAAAATCCTCAGCGTACTGGGCTTGGGTGGAAGCGATACCAGTAGGTATACACCTCTTGAAAGCCAATGCTCTCATAAAGTTTCAGGGCAGCCAGGTTGTCCTGCATCACCTGTAGGTAGGCATCCTGTGCCCCATTTTCTCGCCCCCACTGGAGCAGAGAGTGAATGAGTTGTCGTGCAAAGCCCCGTTTTCGATAGACGGGGTGGGTTGTAATATCAAAAAGCCCCACAAGTCCGCTCTCCACAATCGCAAGCCCGACTGCAACCACTTGCCCTTCACAGGTGAGCGTTGCGTAGGCACTACGGGAGGGTACATTACCCAAAATGGCTTGTAGTGTAGGCAAATGCGCTTCGTTCTGCTCTCTCATACGAAAGAAGGTCTCTAGCCACTCCTGTGAGGGGCTTGCCTCGATATGCACTTGATCCTGTGGCGCAGGATAGTCCTTCACGAGAGGCAAAGTCTTCACGCTCGTGCTTCTTCCCAAGCGATAGCCCCGCGCCTCTAAAAGTGAATCCAGCGTGTCTGGCTTTGAAAAGTGGGTGAGGCGAAAGGCGGGATTCAGCCTTTTTTCATGGTAAAACCGCTCGCAAAAATCGATTTTCCCCTCGATCTCTCGCGTAGAAATGTAGAGCGCAGTGACGGAGTTTGCACGCCCCGTATACCCCGCCCCACAGCGCACCACCCAACCATCATAGAGCAGGGTCTGAAGCCCTGGCAACGAGTTCAGGGAAGCCTCTTCCAGTGCGAGAACGGTAGGCAACTCCTAGCCTCCTGTCGAAACGGGTACGCCAAGCAGATCATACGGTCGTGCCTCTGTAATCTGGGCGCGAATAAAGGTGCCGGGCTTTGCGGCACAACGGCGCACATAGACCACTCCGTCGATGTCGGGTGCATCTCGGAAAGTACGCCCCACAATGGCGCTTGTGTCGTGGGGGGCGCGTCCCTCCACCAAGACCTCCATCTCTCGCCCTACCCACCGCTGATTCCGTGCCAATGCAATCGCTTGTTGCTGTTTCATTAAAGTCTCTTTACGTTGTCGCTTCACACGTGACGGCACTTTTGGCTCTATATCCGCGCTAGGCGTCCCCTCCTCCACCGAGTACTCGAAGACTCCCAATCGGTCGAACTGCGCCTCGTCTACAAACCGCTCTAGGGTCGCAAATTGCTCTTTCGTCTCCCCCGGAAAGCCCACAATGAAGGTGGTTCGCAGTGCCACATCAGGGGTCGCATCTCGAAACTCTTTCAGAAGACGGGTGTAGCCTTCATAGGACATGGGGCGGCGCATGGCGCGAAGCATGGCGTTGTCCACGTGTTGCAGAGGCATATCGATATACTGGCACACTTTCGGCGTCGTCGCTATAGCCTCAATCACGCCCCGGTTCACCCGTGAAGGATAGCAGTAGAAAAGCCGTATCCAATGTATCCCCTCAATAGGCGAGAGTTGGCGCAGTAGTTCGGGCAGGCGCATCTCCCCATACAGGTCGTAGCCATATTGCGTCGAGTCCTGCGCGATGAGATTGATCTCCTTAACCCCCTGCTTGGCAAGCGACTCTGCCTCCTCCAAAATCCGCTCTATTGGCTTGCTCACGTGCTTGCCCCGAAAGGACGGAATGGCGCAGAAGGTGCACTGATGATCGCACCCTTCAGAGATTTTGAGATAGGCAGTCCACGGCGATCCCATACGAACGCGTGTGGGGCTATTCACCCAACGGTGATGGGGTTTTTCGGCGATCTGAACCAGTTGATTGGGGCGAATGAGGCTCTGCCCTACAACCGAACTGATAGACTCCACTTCCCCCGTTCCCAAAAATGCATCGACATCGACAAGCTCCGCTTGTAGCTCCTTCGAATAACGTTGGGAGAGGCAACCCGCAACAACAACTTTCTTGATCTCGCCACGCTCTTTGCGCTGAAGTGCCTCCAAAATCGTATCGATAGACTGCTGTCGTGCCGATTCAATAAACCCGCAGGTGTTGATAACCACGACATCGGTATCGGAGCGTATACCGGGGACATCCCACTTTGCATCCACCTGATAGCCATCCCGCGCCAAAACGCCAAGCATCTCCTCCGAATCGACTTCGTTTTTGGCACAACCCAGATTGATGAGGCTTACGCGCACAGGCTTATCATTATCACTCATAAACTTCTCTTTCTAATCGTATCGCTTCTCAAAATCACTTCCAATCCGTTCCGAAAAGTCGGCGCGAAAGCTCTGTCTGAAGCAGGTTATGGGGGTCACAGCTCCGTTTTAAAGCATAGAACCGATGCAATGCCTCTTCGCCCAAGTAGCTCCGCGCCGTCTCAGAATCGAGGGTGCTATCTTTAGCAAAATAGAAGCGTCCTCCCGCCTCCAAAACGAGTTGGTTCAACTCCTTTGCAAGGCTCCAAACCCTCTCTCTATTGTGCTTTGTGACAGGAAGGTCAAGCGCAAAAGAGTAACCCTCTACCGCGTGCGACATCAGAAAACTGTCTTTGCGGTGACGCTTGAAAACCCCTAGAAAGGGGACGATTCCGGCACGTTGGCAAGTCTCCAACTGCGCCCGAAAACAGGCTTCCGCCGTCGCCTCTGGCACAAAACTCTGATATTGAATGAGTCCCCCTGGCTTATAGATGAATTTCCAGTTTGGCACATAGTCCAACAAAAAAGCGAATGCCGCGTGCGACTGTCGAAAGGTCTTTTTATTGCCTAATGTGCTACCCTGCACATATTTTGTCCTATTAATGAGTCGCATCCCCCAGTTATTCCCAAAGAGCTTCATAAATCGCCACATAATGGATTTAGGGATAAGCCCTAAAATCGTCTCTGGTAGTTCTTGGTGCTTTACTCTCAAGGTCTGGGTAGGGGTGGGATCGACCCCTTTTGCCAAATAGTCTGCCTGATGTATCAAAGAGCGTCCTAACGCCTTCCCCGTCGCAAAGCAGTCTACCCACGCCACAAGATAGTCGGCACTTCCCATCCGTGCCTCAAACTCCCGAAAGAGCGTGGAGAGATCGGGAGTGGCGAAGGCATACACAGAAAGTTGTCCCGAATAGATGCGCTTGAGGCGAAGCGTGACGCTCACAAAACAGCCGAGCATACCAAAACCACCAATTGCCCCAAAGAAGAGTTCTGAGTTCTCCTCACGGCTACAGCGCAGAAGTTCCCCTGCTGGTGTCAGCAGATCAAAAGCAAGTACATGCTCCCCAAAAGGTCCCATGCCGTAGTTGTTTTTGCCATGAATATTCATGCCCAGCGCACCACCCATTGAGACGAACATCGTTCCCGATACCACAGGCAACCACCAGCCATCCTCGATCACATACTGCCAGATATTCCGAATAGTGGCTCCCGGTTCCACGCGAATCACGCCCGTCTCTGGACTCCAATCGAGTATTCGGTTCATGCGTGTTAGATCAAGGCTGATATTCTCCGCGCCCAGTGAAGCATCCCCATAGCTACAACCGGAACCGCGCAGTGCAACGGTGCGATCATGCGCTTTAGCAATCTGAAAAACCTCCCGTATCCCCTCCACTGTGGTAGGGCGATAGACATAGGAGCAGACTGACGTGTTCATGCCCCATGCCTCTACCCTCTCCAGATGATCCAGAGGAAGGGGCTTTTCAAGAGGTGTAGACACAGACTCTTCTTTTTGGTTTTCGAGGGATTGCACAGCCATTGCCTATAGCTTCAACTTCTTAAAGACAAATGAGGGTACATTTCGCAAGATCAAGAATATCCATCGCCAGGTGTGCGGAACAAAGGCGTTTGCGCGTCCACGTTTCGCGGCTACCAATATCTCCGAGGCAGCACGCTCTGCCGTAATCTGAAGTGGCATTTTGCCTAGCCCTGCGGTCATTGGAGTGATTACAGGACCCGGTTTCACCGTCACAACCTTAACGCCATACCGCCCAATACGGTTCCGAATGGCTTCCAGATAGGTTGTGAATGCCGCTTTGGAGGTGCAGTAGGCGGGCATTGTCATTCTTCCACGCTCTCCTGCAACCGAGGAGATACCCACAATGGTTCCCGAATGGGTTTGCCCAAAACGTTGTGCCACTTCGTTGATCCACCCAATGGCTCCCAATAGGTTGATCTCGATCATTTGGCGGTCCTTCTCAAAGCAGTATTCATTCGGCTCGACCGCCGGCATCACACCCGCCGCATAGATGAAAAGATCGACGCCCCCCAAATCATGGGCAATCTTTTGAAAAAGAGTCGGTATCTCTTCAGAGTGGCGCACATCATGGGGATAGATAAGAGCGTTTTGGACTCCCCCTGCGTTGAGCGCAGAAACGATACGCTCCAACTCCTCTTGACGACGTGCCACCAATGCCACACGACAGCCTTGTGCCACGAGTTGACGTGCCAATTCCTCCCCAATCCCCGAAGAGGCTCCCACAATAATCGCCTGCTTCCAAACCGATGGCATAACAGAGGTTCCTTAAAGTAGATTTTATGTTCTCTATAGCAGTATACCCTGCACAGGCGAAACAGGGAGAGATTTGCGCGATTCGGTTTCTCGAACCAACTGGACTTCACCTACGAAAGAGGCTATAATGTAAGAGTTCTCTCATACAGAGTTCAAGAGGATTTAAATAAAATTGAAGCAACCCTATTCCGAGTACGACATTCACCTTCATAACCAAAACTGCGATTATGCCCATTTGCTGCCTCCCTATATGTCACACTTGATAGGAGCTCGGAATCCCGTAAATGCAGAGTAGGTTTTGGCTCGGTTGTGACCTGAATTATGCAAGAACTCTAGTATAAGAGCAGTGGCATATCGTTCACTGCATTGTGTCCTGCATCCTTTGCTATTGAAAGCATCACACTGCCCTATGAATGGCGTGTCTGGGAGGGAATTGTGCTAAATATAGCATATCGCAAAGGAGTTGAACCTGCTATAATAGAAGTCATGAAAACCTACTCACTTGACCTCCGCCAACGGATTATCGATGCCCTCCAAGCCGGGAAATCCAGACAACAAGTCGCTAACCAATTCCAAGTCAGTCTCTCCACC
>CAMCUQ010000017.1 GCA_945878775.1 Chthonomonas calidirosea | reverse complement strand
TTGTGTGAACAGCGGGATTATACGGTAGACTAGAGAGGACATCAGGTACTCCGGGAAGAGGATTTGTTTGGCGACTTAACTCTACCTCAGAAGTTGCCTGATGTCGTAACACACTTTTTGTCTACATACTTTTACCGGAAACTAAAGGTTAATATACATTGATAACCAACATTGATGGAGGCAAGCACAGGTTCTGTGTACTTCCCACAGACGCCCTTTCTCTAAAGTCTAAGCGTATTGCCTTTGAAAGGTGATTTAATTATGATGACCGCAGTAGAAACTTACCCAATATATCTTGAACAAGTCAACGATTTGGTAAAGCGTCATCTCGAAAATTTTGAAGACCGCCTCCTATTGGCAATCTACTATGCACCAGAACGTAGCCCCAGCGATGTATTTCTGTTTGAAGTATTGAAAGACTTTAACAGCGATAGCCTTGAAGAAGAGGGTGACATTCTAGAAGTCCTGTTTGGAGCTACGCCTGCGTTTCCGCTACAAAACAGGGGCGATTTCCTGCATATCCTTTTGACTAACCCAGAAGAGTTCCAAACAATAATAAACGAACCTACACCGTATTACAGGGAACTGCTCGATGCGTGCTCAAACGGAAAAGCACAGACCGTATACCGCCATCCAGAGAGCAGTTTATTTTGTGAGGCACCCCTGTAATGGCATTCTCACCTGCAAATGCTTGGCTAGAACAAGCAGAATCCGATATGCGCGTTGCTACAATTTTGAAAAATAAAATTGAAGCAGATGCTTCTGGATTTGAAAGCCATTTCTATCTCTATTGCCAGATTATAGCGAAGTGTCAGCAAGTGGTTGAGAAAGCCATCAAAGCCATCATTGCAGAATTGGACTATAGACGTCTCGTCCCTTTCACAATTGGATTCACCCACACGGTTGACCCAATCATCAACCGCATTCTCATTGCCCCCGCCAGACACAAAGACTCTCTTCAACCTATTCAGGCAACGCTAAAGAATAATTTGCCCGATATACGTGCTGTTATGGAACTTGCACCACATGGGCGTGCAGGAGCGCAAAACCCTAAAAACACGGAATACCCCTATTCTAATTCTTCCAATGTACTCATCGCCCCGGCATCCCGTAATGCCTTTCAATGGGATGAGGTTCAGCGATACCATAGAACAGCGGGTTTAATCAAAAAGAAAGCAAGTGAGCTAATAGATGTAGTAAAAGTGACTCCATAGAAGCGCCTCCCTACTCCATCAAATATCAAAACATCTGCCTGTTATTGTCCTCTCTAACAGGCTCGTCTAAAGGTTTTTCAGAGAATTAAGGAATGGCAGTACTGCTTCCCGTTATCTCCATTGAACCCATGCGTATGAGCGACCTCGATGCAGTGCGTGCAATCGATGGGCGTTGCTATCCCTCTCCGTGGTACAAAAACGCCTACGTGACCGAACTCACGAACCGCTCGGCGTCCTACATCGTGGCACGCGAAGGAGACAAAATCGTGGGCTATGCAGGACAATGGACTATCATGGATGAAGCGCATATCACCACTTTAGCTGTAGACCCCGCACGCCAGGGGCGTAAGATTGGAGAGCGACTTCTGATAACCCTCATGGAGGAAGCCTTATATCGCAATGCCAGCCACATCAGCTTAGAAGTGCGCGAAAGTAACCGCATTGCCCAAAGCCTTTACCGCAAATATGGATTTGAAGCGAAAGCACTCCGAAAACATTATTACACCGATACCGATGAAAATGCCGTCGTCATGTGGGCAAACGACATACACCTCCCTGCCTTTCAAAAGATGCTAGCAGAACGACGCGAAGAGCTTGAAACCCTCTATCGCCAAAGGCACTCCCGTTGATACCGTCCCCCTCACCCTTTCATGTTCTCGGCATTGAAACCAGTTGTGATGAAACCTCGGTAGGCATTGTCACCGACGGCAAAACCGTTCTAGCGAACGTGATTGCCAGCCAAGCCGATCTTCATGCCCGCTATGGAGGCGTCGTTCCCGAAGTCGCTAGTCGCAAACACGTTGAGCGTATGCTTCCTGTACTCCAAGAGGCACTGGAGGAGGCGCATCTCTCACTCCATGAGATTCACGCCCTCGCGGTAACAAATCGCCCTGGACTATTAGGGGCATTACTCGTGGGAGTCTCCGCGACAAAGGCACTCGCCTACAGCCTCAAAATACCCGTTGTGGGTGTCCATCATCTGGAAGGGCACCTCTACTCAAACTTCCTTGCAGCCCCAGAGCTAGCAACCCAATTTCCCTTGCTCATCCTCATTGTTTCGGGGGGGCACACCCAGATCATGCGGATGGAAGGGCATGGGAGCTATACACTCTTGGGACAGACCCGCGACGACGCGGCGGGAGAGGCGTTCGATAAAGGAGCGCGTCTTCTAGGCTTGCCCTATCCGGGAGGTCCCAATATCGCACGGCTCGCACAAGAGGGAGACCCCACACGTGTCCCCTTCCCACGTGCCCTGCTTGGAAAGAATCTCGAATTCAGTTTCAGTGGATTGAAGACCGCGATACGGCATTTCTTGGAGCATGATCAGGGCAAAACTCCTCTTGCCGATATTGCTGCAAGTTATGAAGCCGCAATCGTAGATGTGTTGGTAAGGAAGCTACGTTATGCAGCACAGCGAGAGGGCATCAAAACGATCTGTGTGGCAGGAGGAGTGGCGGCAAACCAAAAATTACAAGAATGCATGCGAAAAATGGCGGAGCAGGAGGGGCTAACACTCATTGCCCCCCACCCAACTCTGTGCACCGATAACGCCGCAATGATCGCTACCGCAGGCTACTTTGCGCTTCAACACCGTCCACCCGATCCGCTCTCCTTCGATACTTTTGCTACCGAAATGCTCGCCATGCCCTCGGAGATAGAGGAGAGCTAATCCGCCCTTAGTGCCTTGAGCGCACTCTGCAAGCGAGGGAGAAATTCGGGAGGATCGGAGTGAAGCACCGTTATCTCTGGGGTTCCATGCCAGTTTGCAAAACCGATTACCGTTTCAGCAAGTGCCGTTGCCAAGCCCTCAGTGATAGTTACTCTCGGCTCTAAGTGGAGATTTCTGACCTCAAAACGCCCCTCTTTACGATGCGCTTTCGCGTCCAACCTCCCAACCAGCTCCCCTTGGTACAGTATTGGCAAACTAAAATAACCGTAGCGTCGTTTTGGGGCAGGGGTGTAAACCTCAATACGATAGAAGAAGTCGAACACCTTTTCTGCACGCGCTCTATCCGAAATAAGAGGATCAAATGGCGAGAGAAGCGTTGTTGCAATAGACCGCATCCCCTCCGTCACCTGCTTTGCCGTGTTGAGGTTCTCATGGTGAACGTAGGCAGGCTCCGCCCACCCCTCCACCGACACAGTCAACAGTAGCCCTTCTTTTGCCAATGCCTCCAAATGCTGTACAATGCCCTTTTTGCCATTGCGTTTCCGTAGATAGTCTGGGAAATAGGCTGGAACCCAGTTTGCCTGCGCTACCCCCAGAGCCTTTACCGCCTTCAAGATCATCTGTCGTGTTCCCACCTCGCGTGAGAAAGACTGTGTGTCGTCCCATTCCGGCAGAACGCGCTCCCGCAGATCATATACCCGCTGAAACCCCTCTCTGCGTGCGATAACTAACGTGCCTGCATTGAAGAGTCGCTCCAGTGCCAATTTCTCCGGCTTCCAGTTCCACCAGCCTCCCCCTTTGCCCTCCTCACGCTCAAACTCGGCACTGCGTACAGCACCCTCGACTCTTATCCGCTCCAAGACGCGATCTATCACTACCCTCTCTTCGGCATTCGGCATTCGGCTCCACCAGCCTCCTCCTTCATCTGCCTTATCACGCGAGGCAGTGAGTCGCTCCTCATACTCAATCATGAGCCGACTATAGAGCGCAAAATCCTCTCGTGGCAAAAAGCAGGCGGCATGAGACCAGTACTCGAATAGATGCCCCTCCGCAAGCAACTCCTCAAGCCAGTGCATGGGGTAGTCTCCCAACCTACTCCGTAATACAAGATAGGGGCTACGCGCCACGACACTGATGGTATCGATCTGCAACAAGCCCATACGCCGTATCGCCTCAAGGAGATCAGAGCGTTCCACCGGAGCTTGTGGGGTGTCCTGTATCCCCTGTGCGATCAACATAATATGCTTTGCTTCGTTGTGCGATAGTTCCAAAAACTTCACTCCTCCTCCCCAAAATACAATCCTGCTCACGATTCTTCAAACAAGCCACGCATACATCTCACATTTCTGAAACCGTGCTCTGCTTTCACTCGTTTTTGTAACAGAACTCCTCCATTCGAGGAGACATCCCAATTTGTGAGCGAGGAGCGGATAATATGCCTACAGAGATACCCCAAACTAGGGGAAGTTCGCGCGTGAAAACGATTTACCAAAAGGAATTCCGAGAGATATTTCGTGATCGGCGTACTCTCATGTCTGTCGTAATAGGTCCCCTTCTCATAACCCCTCTCATGTTCGCTATCATAGGGCTTGGAGTTCAGAAGCGTATGGATAGCGATAAAACGCAAAAATATTCCATTGCTCTGCTCACAGAAGTAGACCCCACGGGTGTTGTGGACAAACTCAAAGCATCTCCCAACTTCGATATTCAGCTCATCAAGACAGAACAGGAAATCGTAACGAAGATCAAAGAGAGAAAGATCAGCATCGGGCTAAAAATAGACGAGAATGTGGCGCAAAAAATTCAGGACCAGAAGCCCGTTGAGATCACCATTATCTCCGATCCGGGTGAGGAGACTTCCCGAGTTGTCACCAATATGCTCAAACAAAGCTTTTCCCTCAGCGGAAAACAGGTCGTGGAGCAACGCCTGAAAGCACGTGGTATCGATTCCACCATCATAGAGCCGTTTCGTATAAAAGAAAAGCCTATCCCCGGAGGGAATGGAGCCGCCATGCTCTTCCTCACGCAGATGCTTCCCTATATGCTCATTATGGCGGCGTTCAGTGGCGCAATCTATGCCGCCTTCGATCAAGTGGCAGGCGAGAAAGAGCGAGGAACCCTTGAGACTCTGCTCGTATCCCCTGCTAGCCGTCGTGACATCGTGCTTGGCAAGTTTGCAGCCGTCGTCTCCGTTTGCCTTGTGAGCTGTATTCTCTCCATCATTGGGCTGATGATCCCCTTCAAGAGCGGAATAAAGGCGTTTGCATGGTTGGCAGAAGGTGGCTTGAACCTCACTCCTATCATGGTCAGTGTCATACTACTTGTCCTCATCCCTCTCTCGGTACTCTTTGCGGGGATGCTTCTTGCTATCTCCACCTTTGCCCGCAACCAAAAAGAGGCACAGACCTATCTCGGCTCCCTCTTTCCCATCGTCCTGATACCCGCCTTCTTCTCCATGTTCTTGGGGGCGAAGGTCTCCCTCTCCATCGCTTTGGTTCCTATATTGAATGGCTCGCTCATCATCAAGCAAGCATTGAATGGGAGTTTCAATCCCGCCTTCATTGCCCTTGCTTTCGCGGCATCCATAGGCTATGCAATACTGGCGCTCTGGGTAGCAACTCGTATGTTCCAAAATGAGAGCGTCCTCATTAAGACATGAGGTTTCACTCCCCCTTTTCCCTCCCCGTCACAGAATACGACCGACGGGGACTTTTTTTGTTTGTTCCGCTGGGCAGGGTTGACATGGAAATCGTCTGAAGGGTATAGTAGCTTCAGTCATAAATGACCAACAGTCATTTTCAACAAATACCATGACCACCTACCCAAACCCAGAACCCGATGGGGAGACCCCTAAACCCCACATAGAGTCGGAAGAGTGCCATCTCCCTTCCCGACGTGAACGCCGACGCATTGAGACACGTGAGCGGATATTTGAAGCCGCTATGCGCCTCGTGAGTGAGCGGGACTTTGACGCTGTCACCGTCGAAATGATCACGGAAGCCGCTGATGTGGGTAAAGGAACCTTTTTCAATTACTTTACGAGCAAAGAGGGGGTCATCGCGCACTACTTTGAGGTTCTATTTGAGCTTATCTCTCAAGGCTTTGAGGGGCAAATAGAGCAGTTGCAGGCATTCCAAGCCCTCCCCAAGCACGAAGCACTTGATCTGAAAGAGGATGCGCTTTGGCGACATGTAATGGCAATGCTCCACCGCCTCGCCGAGTTCGATTCACGTAGCCATCGATTTGCCCGCACTCTACTCGCTCTGGCACAAACAAATGAGGTTGTACGCAAGGAGAGCCTCCGCTGTAAGGCGCAGATCCAAGAAATCGCCATAGAGATGATACGCCTAGAGCAGTCATTGGGCTTAGTGCGCTCCGACTATCCCCCCGACATCATTGCCCGATTTTTACGCAACGTCTATTTCAGCACCGTGACAGAGTGGGCACAACGTGAGGAAGGGGACACCCAAAGCCTCTTGGAAATACTCGACATCAATTTCCACTTGGCGCGGGACGCCGTTCGTCCTCTCGACCTTCGCCACATTTAGGCGCACACACTCTGCTAGAAGAATGAGGATACCTGTCTATGTCACCAAAAAGAAGACACTTTCGGAATAGGAGTATGGGGTTTGCTAGCCTGTGTGCTGGCACTCTCTTCACCTCTTGTCTCCCCTTCGTGGCTTTGGGGCAGACACCCGAGACTGTTCAGCCCATACGACCACCCGAAACGGCACCACAAGCCGCTTTGCCAAGCCCTACCGCTTCTCTGGTACGCCGTGGACTAAAACCCTCTCTCACCTCTCCCACACTGCCGAGCGCACTACTAGCGCGTCCGCTCACCCTAGATGAGTTACTCTCCATTAGTTTTGCCACCAACCGAAACCTTGCTGTCTCCGTGGCAAACCTCTTCAAAGCGCAGGGGCGTGTGAAAGAGGCAATTGCCGCATTCAGCCCCACATTGACCGCGAACCTAAACTATTTGCGCCTCAATCAGGGCTTGAACGCCACATTTGGAGGAACAAATATCACCTTTGTGAACGAGCAACAGCGCACCATCGGCGCACAAGCCAACCTGCCCATCGATCTTGGCGGAACACTGCAAGCGACCACCGACCAAGCGAAATATGGGGAAATATCGGCACGCCTCGACATCAACCGCACGCGTAATCAGGTGGTGCTGGACATAAAATCTGCATTTTATGATGTGCTGAGGGCACAAGCCCTGGAAGTCGTTGCTTTAGATAACTTCAGCAACTCCCAAAGCCGACTGGATGACGCAGAGAAGAAGTTTCAGGCAGGTATCGTGGCTCGCTTCGACGTGATTCGCGCTCAAACCGATGTCGCAAACTCCAAACAGCAGCTGATCCAAGCACGAAACAGTATTAGCCTCGCCATAGCCACCCTCAATAGCGTTATTGGGATCGACATCAATACCCCGCTGAAAATCACAAACGCAGGAGCCATTGAAAACCCTGCAAGTGAAGCCACAGCGCTGCCTATTACCACCAACGCACTCCCTGCTGATGCATCTCCTCAAGAGAACACCGTGAGCCGCATTCCAAACATTGCCTATGACCCTCTCCAGCTTGGCGAAGATTATGAGAAGATACAAAAAGAGGCACTCGCGACGCGTCCCGAAGTTTGGCAGGCAGAGGCAAGCCTTTCGGCAGCCAAAAAAGGGATTCTTTTGGCACGCCGTAGCGAACTCCCCACTCTCGGTTTGAACTGGTCTTTTAGCTATGCCCCAGACACTGCGGGTTTGACTCCACAACTGGTTCAGTGGCAAGCGACGGCGCAAATAGTACTTCCCCTGTGGGATGGCGGAGCCTCAAAAGCGCGTAAAGAACAGGCACATGCCGACATCGCAGGGGCAGAGATCAGCAAACGAGAGACACAGGATCGTATTGTGCTTGAAGTGCGTCAAGCCTACCTCAACCTCGCGCAAGCACGCGATAGAGTCGTTGTTTCCCATCAGATACTAGCGCAGGCACGAGAAGCATTCCGCTTGGCAAGAGTCCGCTATATTGCAGGTGTCTCGGCACAGGCAGGGCTATCGCCCCTCTTGGAAGTGAGCGACGCACAAGCCGCCCTCACCCAATCCGAGAGTAATGAGGTCAATGCCCTCTATGATTACAATAACTCGCGGGCAAGACTGGAGCGTGCCATTGGACGCTACGCCTATGCTCCACGCGGGCAAGGCTTTTCAGCACCGCCCATTCCCAAGCCCTCTGGCAAGTAAGGAGGTCGATTTACATACCATGTTGAGATTTAGAAACAAAAACCGTACTCAATGGAGCGTCGCCCTAGTGGCTATTGCGCTCTTAGGAGCTGCTAGCATCGCCGGATGCAACCGAGGCGGGGGACAAACCGAGAGTGGCAAATCTGCCTCAAAAGATACCCCGACCCTCGCGACGGCAAAACTCGCGACGCAGGTCTCCACAACCACCTTGAACCCCTCCAGTATTCAAGAGGTGGTGCTCGTAACCGGCGCGCTCAATTCCCAAAACGACGTCACCGTCGGAGTAAAACTGAGTGGAAAAGTGCAGATGGTCTTTGCCCGCGAAGGCGATGTCGTGCATAAAGGACAAATCGTTGCACGCCAAGACCCTATCGAATTACAGGTGCAACTGGATTCACAACGAGCAAACCTTGCGGCATCACAGTCTCGATTAGAGCAGGCACGAGTCACTCTTCGCAACACGCAAACGACGCTGAAATGGACAAAAGAGCAAACGGAAGTCGCCATCCGACAGGCGCAAGCCGCCCTGGATGTTGCAAAACAGCAGTCCGCTTTGGTACAGAACGGTGCGCGTCCCCAAGAGAAGAGGCAGGCGGAAGATAACGTCCAAGCCACAAAAGCAGACCGTGACCGAGCGCGTGCTGACCTGAAACGCTATCAGGAACTCTACCGACAGCAAGCCATCTCGGCGCAACAACTCGATCAGGCACAATCCATCTCGGATTCCGCAGATGCCCGTTATAACTCTTCAGTGCAGGCTCTTAGCCTTGTGAACGAAGGCTCTCGTGTGGAGGATATTCGTCGCTCTCAAGCAGGAGTGGAGCAGGCGAATCAGGCTCTTGCCTCCTCCCAATCGAATCGCGAGCAGGTGAACTTGCGCCGTATTGATGTCGAAAACGCGCGGGCAGGTATCGCAACTGCCGAGGCAAATGTGAAGCAAGCACTCGCCAGCCTTCACCTTGCTGAGCAAGCGATACGCGATCTGGCAATAACGTCTCCCATAGAGGGTGTTGTGGCATCACGCCTTGCAGAGCCAGGGATGCAACTCTCCAGTGCCAAGGGCGATATAATGCGTATTGTCGATCTCCACAATATGTACTTCGACGCTGTAGTCTCCGAGACGCAGTACTCCCGCCTCCAGATAAACCAATCGGTTGAGGTTGAGGCGTATGCGCTTCCGGGAAAGAAATTCCACGGCAATATCGCCAAGATATTCCCCGTAGCTAACAGTGCTCGCAGTTTCACTGTCCGCATTTCTATTCAGAACGAGGGCAGTGTCTTGCGCCCGCAGATGTTTGCTTCGGGGCGCGTAGTCTTGAACTCTCATGCCAATGCCCTTGTTATCTCACAGGACGCTATTCTGGATAGGCAAGGAAATGGGGGGCGTGTCTTCGTAGTAGAAAATGGTATCGCCGAGGAGCGCAAGATAGTCACCGGCATTATAAACGGCAACAAGATAGAGGTTTTGGAGGGCTTGAGTGCAGGGCAAAAGCTGATCACCAGCGGACAGACCCAACTCCAAAAGGGAGACAAGGTAGAATTGGTTTCTGGAGCAAAGACCTCCTCTTAGCTCTCCTCACACCACAAAGGAAAATCGGATTTGCAGGGTTCCAAAAGCACAACATTGCTCAAGCAAAGCCCCGCTCACAAACAGGAGACGGGGCTTTGCTCATTGCATAACGCTGTATCTCTACCGCTTAAGGCTTGCTTGTATCGGAAAACCACTTATCGTATATCTGCTGATAGGTTCCGTTCTCTTTTAGCTTCAAGAGCGTTAGGTTAATCTCTTTCCGCAAAGGACCGTCTTGTGGGAAAGCGATACCATAGTTCTCCTCTCGGAATACCTTCCCAATCACATCAACGGTCCCCTTCCCGCTATGGGAGGCATAGTAGAGAAGCACAGGAGCATCGAACACAACAGCATCTACCTCGCCATTCTCTAACGATTTGAAGGCGTTCTCAATGGTATCCGTCTCTCTTGTCTCGGCATGCGCCTCTTGAAGGTACTTTGCGGAGGTGCTTCCTCGTGTGGTTGCCACCCTCTTACCCGGCAGGTCTTCCGGTCCCCGAATATTGCCTTGCAGTTGCTCCACCGTAAGGCTTGCCGTGGCGGCAGCAGTAAAATAGGCGACAAAAACGATGCTCACAAACATCCAAAAGACGGCAACAAACCGTCCAACATACCCCTTTGGCATCTCGTCCGCCTGTGCCCCCAAGGTTCCCGCTGCCCACCAATAGGCTTTCCATATACCGGGTAGGTAACTCGTATGCTCCAGAAAACCCCCTTTATGATTCTTTTCGGAGAACCAGACGAGATGGGCAGGTATCAAACAGAGGAGGAGCATCGTCCCAAGCATCTCCATCACAGAACGCCCGAAGATAACCTTGATGAAGCCGGGCATAGTCCCGCCGCCGCCTCTGCTCTCCTGATGGCGCACCATGATCTGAAGCCCAGAGGCGAACATCGGCTGTGAGAAATCGTAGCGTTGCCCTCGTTCTGAGGTAATGGAGATGGCAGCAATGCCTAAATCTGCCCGCTTCGCCTTGAGAGCCGCAAAAAGATCAGGGATTGTCGTTTGACGAACAAACTCCGTCTTCAGTTGAAGCTGTTGGGCAATACTTTTCCAAAGTTCAATGCTAAACCCTGTAAGCTCCCCTTTCTCTTCCATAACGAAGGGCGTGACCAACTTTGTCGCGACCCTCACCGTTTTGGGCTGTGCGAAAGTAGCACAGGGAATCAGTAGAGCGCAGAGGCATAGCAGAAGGCGTAAGCGTAGCATCAGGATAATCCTTCCCATAGGTTTTTTCTATTGGTGAGGCTAAGAGGACTTGGAATCGAGGTCTTGAAACACCTCTGCCACAATGAACATGGCGTTCATGGCGGCAGGAACCCCTGCGTAGACACTCATTTGGAGAACGATTTCGGTGATCTCTTGACGACTACACCCACAATTGAGGGCAGCGTAAACATGCGCCCGAAGCTGTAATTGGGCATTCCCCAGAGTGATGAGAGAGGCAAGAGTGGCTATCTCGCGGGATTTCATGTCTAAGCCGGGGCGGGTACATATCTCACCATAGAAAAACTCGGTGATATAGCGTGCCATATCGGGGGCAATCTGCTTGAGTTGCTCCATGACACTCTGCCCCAAGTCACTGTGTATCTGATCGATGTTTGTGCTACCGATCTCGTAGCGGTTTTCTTTCATGCGCCTGCTTCTAGTCTTGTGATTCTATAGTAGAAAAGAGAGAATGCTAACAAACACCCCCATACAGAGTGACCCAAACTCAGCTCATAGCGAAAGCTTTAAGGCTCAGAGTACCTCTCCTGTATCTCTATAAAGAGGTCAAGATGCCCCATAAAGCAGTCCAGAATCGTGGGATCAAAGTGCGTCGCTCTTCCGATAAGCATTATCTCTATTGACTGTTCGTTGGAAAATCGCTTCTTATAGGGGCGTGCGCTTGTAAGAGCGTCGAACACATCCGCAACAGCACAAATTCGCCCATAAAGAGGGATCGCTTCTCCAGACAACCGAGAAGGGTAGCCAGTGCCATCCCAGCGTTCATGGTGCGTATAGGCGATCACCTCTCCCATGGAGATGATTTCGGATGGAGAGCCACTGAGAATATTCTTTCCGATGGTGGCGTGCGTCTGCATAATGCAATGCTCCTCAGGAGTCAGCTTTCCCGGCTTGAGAATAATAGCATCCGGAATCCCTATTTTGCCCACATCGTGTAGCAGACTCGCATGGTAAAGAGTCTCTGTCTCTGGAATAGAAAGCCCAAAGAGTTTGCCCAAGAGCGCACAATAATGCCCCACCCGCTGAATATGGGCAGCGGTGTTGTCATCACGATACTCCGCCGCAACAGCGAGACGTCTCACCGTATCGAGTTTTGCCTCTTGTGCCCGTCTCTCCGCCTCCGTGATCTGTTCGAGAGCCACTTGAAGTTCGTAAGTACGCTCATGGACCTTCTGCTCAAGAAGCATTTTGTGTTGCTTAATGGCATCTTGCCCCTCTTTAATGCGGAGTTGGGAGGCGATTCTTACTCGCAGTTCCGTCCGGTCGATGGGCTTCGCCACAAAATCGTTCGCGCCCGCCTCTACCGCCATTAGCCGATCTTCTTTGCTGGAGAGGGCAGTCACCATGATAATAGGAATATCCGCGTAGAGTTCGCTAGATCGCACCTCCCGCGCTACTGTAAACCCATCTTTATCTGCCATATTCACATCAAGCAATATCAGATCGAAAGCAGGCTTCAGTGCAATCAGAGCCTCGTTGCCCCCAGAAGCAAGCTCGCAGGTGTAGCCCATACCACCGAGTACCGCTTCTAGTAGCTCTCGATTAAGAGGATCATCATCCACAACCAGAATATGTTTTGCAGGACTCACTCTGTGTGCCACCCCTCTCTCTCTTCTGGCTCAAACGGCATGATACCCTCCCACATCATCGTTCGCCTCAATGGGATAGCTGAACCCTTTGAGCGGGATTTCCACATGGAACGTGCTCCCCGTTTCTGTCCCGTGGCTCTCTGCCCAGATGCGCCCACCATGGGCTTCTGTCAGGCGACGGGTGAGTGCTAACCCAATACGAATCCCCGTGTATTTATGCTTTTCGGTCGGCTCTAGTGGCTCTGTCTCATAGAAAATCCTTTTAAGGTCTTCAGGACGGATTCCTATCCCATCGTTCTTGATTGCCATGTGGATATTGGCTTGGGTTGTTTGTGTAGAAGAGACTAGAACTTCGATCTTACCCTTTTCGCTAGATAATTTGATAGCGTTTCCAAGCAAGGTATAGAGAATCTGCTTAAACCGCTGTTGGTCGGCAGAAAGCAGAGGAATTTCGTCCTGATATAACACCTCAAAGGCGATATGCTTGTCTACCAAAGCCTGTTTTACCAAAGCGATAGCATTATCGATAGCCTCCTTTGGGCGAAACACACTGTAGTCGAGTTCCAATTTTCGCGCATCGAGCTTTGCGAGATCAAGCACATCGTTGATCAAGCGAAGCAACTGCTTCCCACTGGTGAGGATATTATCGGCATAGCGTTGCTGGCGTGTGTTAAGGACGCCCACCTCCTCATCCGCAAGAAGTTCCGAGAAGCCAAGCACGGCATTGAGCGGAGTTCGCAGCTCATGGCTCATACTGGAGATCAGCTGGCTCTTCGCTTGGTTCGCCACCTCTGCAGAAACCTTCGCCCGTAGCAAATCCTCCTCAACGCGCTTGCGTGCGGTAATGTCTGTAGCGATACCAAGCACTTGGGGCTTCTCATCGGAGGCATCATGGAGAGGACGCTTAATAATTTGTAGCCAGCGCACCTTGCCCAGTGGAGTCACAACCCTACATTCAGGGATATAGGTCTCTTGTAGAGTCTCCATGGCTATCCGAAGTGCCGCTATGGAGGGATCATTCCCATGCTCTACAGAGAGTAGTTCTGACTCATTCATACCCAAAAGGGCTTCGGAGGGAATGCCAAAGAAATCTGCGGTAGCAAGATTCAGCAGTGTGAACATACCCTCTTGGGTGGTCACATAGATAAGGTTGGGATCGGTGTCAATCACTTTTTGGAGCAGTGCGCGTTGCTCTTGAATCTGTTTCTCAACCAGTAGCCGTTTTGTGATGTCCTCAAAGTAGCCCAATAAGCCTATCACGCGCCCCTCTTCATCAAAAACGGGGGTTTTGTTGAGGTCAATCCATTGGATATAGGTATGAGGTGCGGAGAAGGGAATAATCTGGTGTAGAACAGGCTTCCCCTCTTCCAGCACAAGGCGGTCGGTTCTAAGGCTCTCCTCAACGTGTTCACCAGTATCGTAGAGTTCTGCATCAGTTTTGCCGAGGAAATCCTCCTTCGCATTGGAGTAGTGTGCCTTCAGGTAGTTCGAATTGCACCCTGTGTAGGCTCCCCTTTGGTCTTTCCAAAAGAGATAGAGTGGAATGCTCTCTATGAGGAGATGCAGAAAATGCTCTCGCTCTTGAACGCTTTTCGTGCGTTCTGCTACCTGATGCTCTAAATCGTTTTGCGCCTCTACGAGTTTTTCTTGTGTCTGTTTCATCTCGGAAATATCGGTATAAACGCCCACCATGCGATAGGGATGCCCCGCTTCATCGCGAACCGCCATCCCCCTATCGAGTATCCACAAATGGGAGCCACTTTTGTGTCGCATACGAAACTCACAAGAGTATGCGGTCGTCCCCTTGTGAAGGTGTGCCTCCTTAGCCAGTACAGCGCGTTCGAGATCGTCGGGGTGTACGAGCCTCTCCCAAGTAGCAGGCACGTTGTCCAGTTCATTGTCCTCATAGCCCAGCAACGCCTTCCACTGTGGGGAGAAGTAGGCAGAATTGGCTTCCAAGTCCCAATCCCAAATACCGTCGTGTGTTCCTTGCACGATCCAGCGCCACCGCTCCTCGTTCTCTCGGAGGGCAGTCTCCGCCAATCGCTGCTCCGTGACATCCTGCACTGCCCCATAAATTCCTATGAGCTTTCCAGCAGCATCATAATGAGGGCGACCAAACTCACGACAGTATTTTATTTTGCCTGTTGGGGTAGTGAGTTGGTACTCCAGCTCATAAGGCTTTTCATTCAGAAGAATGTTCTCGGTACACTCAAGCAGTCGGATACGATCCTCTGGGCGCAGGCGGGAAACGAACTCTGTACTCTGAAGTACCCCTTCTGCTTCGCGCCGTTCCATGATCTGAAAGGTCTCTGGGGACCAGTCTAGTTTGCCGGAGGGGTGATCGTAGAACCAATATCCCACCCTTGCCATCTCCTGCATCTCTTTTAGTACCTTGTTCTGCTGCTCTGCCTCTTTAAAGGCTACATTGAGGCGTGTCTGTTGCTCGTTAAGGAGGGGCGAGTGATCTTTCAAGCGCATTCGGAAAATACCGTTCGCGAGGACAGCTACACAAAGCAAGGAGAGTGTGCTAGGGATAAGCAGAGCGGGGAGAGAGAGGGGACGTCCACTCCAAACGAGAGAGAACATCCAGCATATCCAAAAAAGGTTCATACAGAGAAGGCTCACCACCGCTACCTTCGCTAGCGGCGACGAACCCATATGTTCTGCGGGCGAAGGTGGCGGTGGTGTAGAAGCCTTATTCAGATTTGGGGAGACAGGAGCCGGCATGGAATCGTATCCTCAACAGCAGGCACTGACGCTGCTTCATTACTCTCTGTTCCAGCCCTCACCCTGCCCTCATCGGGCATCCATCTCCCGATTCGGGAGAAGGACTTGTCTGGAAGGCAATGATGTTACTCTCAGTGAGCTAAAACTGAGGAGTTACCTTTGTTCTTTTCTGTTCAAAAGCAAAACGAGAGACCACTTCGGCTCCGCAAAGCAGGAAGCCGTTCATGACAGAAACCTCATTATAAAGGTTCTTCCCCATTTTGAACAGTGGTTTCACGCCCTTGACAGATTCTAATTGAGAATTCAGTGCTCTCTGTCGCCATTACACACGGTTATCGCAAGATTTTCCCTTTCACGTCCACCACAAGCCCTGCACAGAGGTCATTACCGAAGACCTCCCAGTTTTTGAATGTCCACACAACCTTCTTATCACGTGTGATCTCAATCAATTGTGGATTATCGGGTCCTGCGTGGGTGTTTCCAATAACGATATTCCCATTGGGCAATACCTGTAAGCCCGTCACCCAATAGAGACGAATGCCCGGCAGTTCGTTATGCTCCACGCTCCAAACGGTTTTGCCTTCGGGGTTCACCTCAAAGACTCGGTTGTTATTTCCCCCACCAATGAGAGTATTGCCATTGGGTAGTCGAAGCGCGTTGAAGACCTCGACTCCGTGTCCATCGTGTCCTTCGGTTCGCTGTCTCCCTGCGAGATCAAGCGTATAAGACCAGACCACTTTGCCCGTATCATCGTACTCTCGCACCATGCCGTCGCCCTCATGGCAAACGAGGTAGTGACCGTTATCCAGTTTTCTGGCGCGGCGAGTATCTCTGTGAGAGTTCGGATTGTTTAAGACCAACGGAATCTGCTTAATAATTCTATCCTCTTTGTCCACCTCAATAATGCGCTGATTCCCCGATTCCGCAACCATCGTAGCCCCACCCTTCAGACGCTGAAAGGCGTGTATCTCAACGGCTCCCGAATATCCCTCTTTCTGGTGTGAAACGTGTTTCCAAACGATCTCTTTCTTGGCGTTCACCTCCACAATCGTGACGCTATCCGTTAGGAAGAGGATATTCTTGTTGGGCAAAAGCTGCATATCGTGTACCACAAAAGGATTCTCGATTTGCCACTCGATCTCTCCTTTCTGGTTTAAGATCGCGATTTTACCTTTATCAGCGGCAAGGACACGATGGGAAACAGGGGACTCTTGTGCATAGCAAAGAGAAAGGGAGACACACAACAACAGACACAAACAGAGAACACGGCGCATGTTCTGCTCCTTAATTTGGTTATTTCCCCCATTATGGGGGAGTCTCTGGGAAAATTGTAGCATAATAGAGTCTCTTCACGGACAGAGGTTCATTTTCCTCCTGTCCAACGCATTTGATCAGGAGGAAGTTATGACACCGCGTGCGCTGAATTCTGCCATTGAAATATATGCCCGTTGGGTACAAGAGCAAGAAAAGACACCGTTGGATCGAGTCGTGAACGCCGAAGTGCGCTCTCGACGCTATCTCAACTCTCGCGAACGTCGCTGGGTTCAATCTGTTCTCTTCACAACGCTTCGCTTGCTGAGACGGCAGAAACACCTCTGCTCACTCTTAAAGCGAGACGCAACCGCCGAGAACCTGATTCGCATTACCGCGATGGAACAGAGCGAGGAAGACACCTCATTTTTGCCTTTAGAGGAGTGGAAAGCCGCACTGGCACAGTTGCCAACGCGCGAAGATGCTTCTGGCTACCTTCGCATCAGCCTCTCTTACCCCGACAATTTGGCGCAGGACCTCGAAACCGTTTTAGGTGCAGATGCCATTGCAGAGGGAGAGGCACTGAATCAGCAGGCTCCCACCACTCTGCGCGTGAACACCCTCAAAACGACAAGAGAAAGCCTTCTGGAGCGACTAGAGGAGGCGACCCCAACTCACTACTCTCCTTGGGGCATCACGTTATCACACCGAAGCCCCGTGAACCTCCTTCCCGGCTATGAAGAGGGCTTTTTCGAGATTCAAGAGGAGGCAAGTCAACTCGTTGCTCTTCTCTCTGAGGTAGAGCCAGGTCAGCGGGTCTTGGAAGTGGGCGCGGGAGGTGGTGGAAAAACCCTCACCTTGTGTGCCATGATGCAAAACCAAGGCACTCTTTACGCACTCGATAGCTCCAAACTCCGCCTAGATGACCTCGAAAAACGGGTCGAACGGGTACAGGCAAAGCAGGTTATTCCCATTCTCGTTGAGACCAAAGAGAGAGGGCTTTGGAAGAAAACAGTGCCCGCGCTCCCCTCGGAAGTGGACTGTATATTTATCGACGCACCCTGCACCGGAACCGGCGCACTTCGCAGAAACCCAGATGCCAAATGGCGTGAAGTCAACATACCGCGCTTTGTGGAGTTACAAAGTGCGTTAATCACTCAGTCAGCTCCCTCCTTAAAGCCCGGTGGCTTGCTTTGTTATGTGACTTGCGCTTTCGAGAGTTCACAAAACGAAGAGGTTGTGGAGGCGTTTTTGAACAGTGAAGCCGGCGCAAACTTTGAAAAAGAGCCTCTGCCTGCCGCCTTTCAAGCCTTCGATTCGGGGGGCTATTTCCGAAGTTGGTCCAGCAAGCATGGGCTAGACGCTTTCTTTATGGCGCGACTCCGCAAGCGCGTGGACTGATATTTCACGCGCCGAATCGATCTCACTTTGTGGTAGAATCTTAGGCACGTACCCCTATTACTTTATTGGAGTTTTTTTCTGATGTCGATTCTAGACTCTCTGTCCCCGTCGGAGGAGGTTTCGTTTATCTCCACCGCCTCTCAATACGAGGCTATTCGCGCTGTTGATCCCGATGTGTATGCGCTCACGGTGCAAGAGACACGCCGTCAGGCAAGTCTCATTCGTCTTATCCCCTCCGAAAACTACACCTCGTCTGCGGTCATGCAGGCGATGGCAACGGTCTTCTGCAACAAGTATTCCGAAGGCTACCCCCGCAAACGCTACTATGAGGGCAACGAACTCGTCGATCAGATCGAAGAGCTTGCCCGCGAACGCGCCAAGAAGCTATTTGGAGCGGATCATGCCAATGTCCAGCCCAATAGCGGCTCTCCTGCAAACATGGCTGCCTACTATGCCCTCCTGAAGCCCGGCGACAAAGTGATGGGAATGCATCTGCCGAGCGGAGGACACCTAACCCACGGTTGGAATGTGAACTTCAGTGGCATGCTCTACCAGTCTATTTTCTATGGCTACAACGCAACACAAGGCGTAACGGGAATGGACCCTGAAACGGGCATGCTTGACTACGAGGAACTCCGCAATATCGCAATGCGGGAGCGTCCCAATGTCATCGTCGCAGGAGGAACCGCCTATCCACGCATCTGGGATTTTGCCAAGTTCCGCGAGATAGCGGACGAGGTAGGAGCCTACTTTATTGCGGACATAGCCCACATCAATGGGTTGATAGTTGGTAAAATTCACCCCGATCCTGTTCCCTATGCCGATGTGATCACCTCCACCAGCCACAAAGCGATTCGGGGACCACGCGGAGGCTTCATTCTGTGCAAAGATCGCCCCATGAAGGACAATCCCGACGAAAGACTACCAGACAAAATCGATAAAGCGGTCTTTCCTACCTTGCAAGGGGGACCCCACAACAACACGATTGCCGCGCTTGCCGTCTGTTTCAAAGAGGCGATGACCGCAGAGTTTCGAGAGTACGCGGTGCAGATCGTCAAAAATGCGAAGGCGTTGGCACAGGCTCTCTTAGAGCGAGGCTTCTCATTGGTCACAGGGGGAACCGACAACCACCTAATCCTTATTGATGTGATGAAGTCACGCAAGATTCCGGGCAAGCCCTTTGCGAGAGCCCTCTATGAGGCGGGGATAGAGACCAACTTCAACTCGGTTCCCAACGACCCACGCAAGCCCTTCTCCCCCAGTGGACTCCGCATTGGAACCCCGGCAGTCACCTCCAGAGGCTTCAAAGAGGAGCAGATGATCTTGATAGCAGACTGGATGGACCGCGTGGCGTCTGCGTGCCATAAAGAGGGTAAGGAGTATCTCTTTGATGAGGCAGTGCTACAAAAAATACGTAATGAAGTCACCGACCTCTGCACGAGCGGAGCGTTTCCTGTACCGGGGATCGACCTCTAACGAATGAAAGCAAGAGTCGCGCTCTCCATAGGCACAGCCTTCAGCGTGCTTTTTGTCACCTCTCCCGCCTTTGCCCAACGCAAAAAGCCAACCAATAGCATCTCTGCCCAAGAGGCAAAACAGGCTTCCGAGCGGATTGGGAAAGTGGGGCAGCAGCTTCAGGGTGTAAAAAAGAAGATCAACACCGTTAAGCAGACTATCGACCAAAAACGGCATGAAGAGAAGAACTACGCGACACAACTCGCGACATTGGGAGAGCGCATCTCAAAAACAAAGACACGCATTCATTCAGTACAGACCAAACTACACGATATTGCAGAGAATCAGACCCAACTTCTTGGGCGCATTGGCGAAACCGAAATCCGACTGAAACGCCGTCGCTCACTCCTCTCGCGAAGGTTGCAGGAGAACTATGTGCGTGGGCAAACCACCTATGTCCAAGTCCTCCTCCAATCCCGCTCCATCAATGAGATGCTCTCTCGTAGCCACTATGTGCGCCACATTGTGCAGAGTGATACCGACCTCATTGAAAGCGTGAAAAGCGACATTGCCCAGATGCAAGAGGACAAGAGACGCCTCGAACATCAACAGCAGGCGCAACAGTCTCTTGCCTCCGAATTTGAGTCGCAAAAACAACAGTATCTCGCAGACCGAAGTGAACAGCAGGAACTTCTGCATGGTGTGCAGGCAAAACGGCACGAGGCAGAGGAGGTCTTGGATGAGTTAGAAGGGGCTGCCGAGGAGATGAATAGCCGTATTCGTCACCTCTCTGCCATAATGCGCCGCCGTAGAGAGATCGAACGGCAAGCGATATTGATGGCAAGGCGTGCCGCTGCCCTCCGTGCCAAAAGAGAGAACCGTCCTCCGCCAGAAGAGAAAGCGATACCCGAAGAGACGGCTCTGCCCGTCTGGACACAAGGCTTCCGTCGCCCCGTAGCTGGCAGTATTACCTCTGGCTTTGGGTATCGGTATCATCCCATTCTGCACCGCAATAAAAAGCACACCGGAGTCGATTTTGGGGTTCCACACGGCACACCTATCCACGCCGCAGGAACAGGTGTGGTGATGATGGCAGGCTACTACAAGGGCTATGGAAACACCGTCATTCTTGATCATGGCAAGGGAGTGACCACTCTCTATGGACACTGCTCTTCTCTTGCTGTCTCGGCAGGACAAGTGGTAAAAGTAGGAGACGTGATCGCACGTGTCGGCTCCACAGGAATGTCCACAGGTCCCCACCTACATTGGGAGGTGCGCCACAACGGATCACCCGTGAACCCACTATGATCGCCTTGGTTTCAAGATTCACCCCGCGTCAAAAAGCCCTCCTTGCAATCACGATCTCCTCGCTCTTTTTCTCTCTTATGTCGGCAATTACGAAAGCGGCAACCTCGTCACAATATATGCTTCACCCGCTTCCTGGCGGTGTCCTCGCCTTCTATCGGTATGCCGGTAGCCTCATCGTTCTGCTCGGTATGCGTCAGGTGCTAGGAGTGCCTCTCCTCGGCAACGACCGCGTTGGCTTAGTATGGCGCGGTGTCTCTGGAGGCATTGCCGCGACGCTCTTTTTTGTCAGTCTTCAGCAGACCTCCCTAACGCACTCCGTTCTCTTAAACTATACCTCGCTGATATGGGGTCCCCTGTTTGCAATGTTCGCCTTGCGTGAGAGACTCTCATCGCGCTATCTTTTTATACTCCCTATTGGGCTAGTGGGAGTCGTCATTGTGACGCATCCCGAAATGAGCGGCGTTCATATCGGAGATGGGATTGCGCTCATCAGTGGCATTGTGTCGGGAAGCGCTATAGTGCAGATACGGCGGCTTCGGAGAACAGAGGCGGCAAGCTCCATCTTCTTCTACTTTAATCTGCTTGGAATGCCGATCTCTTTTCTTGTTCTCACCCTTTCACACACCCCTTTAACGCTTCCCACTCTCGCTCAGCTCCCCTTTGTGGCAGGGGTTGTTTTTAGTAGTGTGCTTGGGCAAATGCTAATGACCTATAGCTTTCGGGAACTCTCAACGGCAGAAGGGGGGTTACTGAGTATGACGACAAATCTCTATTCACCACTTATCGCGATTGTTTTCTTTCAGGATCACCTCCATACCTCCACGCTCATAGGAGGTGCACTCATTCTATTCAGTAGCTGCACTCTCATCTTGAATAACCAGAAGCCAAAAGCCAAGAAGCCCCAATAATCTCACGAGTAAAGCCTCTCTTTCCCTCTTCAGTGTACCGATAATCCACTATTCCAAACCTTCCACTGCCCACGAGGGCATAAGTTCAATGACCCTAACCAAACAAAAAATCATGAATACTCCTCTCGGAGTCAGACACACACTAATACGCGCTACGCTCTATGGGTGCGCTGGAGGCTTGTTGCTCCCGCTCTTTGTTTTGCTTATGGAGATAGGAGCACTACGCCTCCCGCTCACTCTCTCCACAGTGCTTCACCTCCATCTCTCAAACCCGTTCCATTTTCTGCTCTACCTCTTTCCTCTCGCCACGGCGGGCTTCTGTGGTTATTGGGGCTTCCAACACGCCACTCTCAAGCACCAATATCGCACCGTAAAACGTGCGGAACAGACCCTTCGTACTATCGTAGGAACCGCGCACGATGGCATTATGACGGTAGACCAATCACGGTGTATCACTTTTTATAATAAGACTTGTGAAACGCTCTTTGGCTTCACCGCGCAAGAGGTTCTAGGAGAGTCGGTGGATATGCTCCTTCCCGCACTCTTTCCCTTAGACACAGATATTCTCGCCTTAACCCCAGCGGCTCTTGCCTTCTTGGATTCGGAGACGGTGGCAATGCCCAAAGAGGGTAGCCTCTTCCCCATTGAAGTCGCCATTAGCCCTGTCTCTTCCTCAGAAAATTCGCTCTGTACTCTTATATTGCGCGATATTACAGACCGCAAAGTGACAGAGGAGAAGATTCGTAGTCTCGCTTACCAAGATTCGCTAACGGGTTTGGCAAACCGACGCCTGTTTGACGATAGGCTTGAAGTGGCACTAGAGCAGGCAGAAACCCACGACCGTAACCTTGCTATTCTCTTCCTCGATCTAGATCGTTTTAAGTATATCAATGATAGCTGGGGGCATCCCTGTGGAGATATGCTACTCGCACAAGTGGGGCGTAGGCTCTTGGAATGTGTGCGCCGAGGAGATACAGTAGCACGAACAGGCGGAGATGAGTTTGTGATCCTCTTGCCAGAAGTGAACGGCGTTGAAGATGTGGAGATGGTGGCAGAGAGAATCGTGAGCATCATGCAACCCGCCTTCTATCTCGAAGAGCATGAGGTCTATGTGACGTTTAGTGCAGGAGGCAGCATCTACCCAGAGGGAGGCGAGCATGCGGAGGCACTACTACAAAACGCAGACGTTGCCCTCTACCGCGCTAAGCAAGAGGGGCGCAACTGCTATCGCCTCTTCCACCCAGAGATGGTCGAGCAGGTTCAGCAAACCCTTACCCTGGAGACGAACCTACGAAAAGCCATTGCAAACGAGGAGTTTTTGGTCTACTATCAACCCCAGATAGACACTCAAACCAAGAATATAGTGGGCACAGAGGCGTTGGTACGGTGGAAGCACCCAGATTCGGGCATGATCTCTCCCGCCTACTTTATCCCCATTGCAGAGGAGACGGGGTTAATCGTCGATATTGGATTGTGGGTGCTAAGAGAGGCGTGTCGACAGACGCGAGCGTGGCAACTACTGGGCTTTACAAATCTCAAGTCCTCCGTCAACGTCTCTTTGAGGCAGTTACAGCAATCCCATTTTGTAGACGATGTGTGGCAAGCTTTGGAAGACACCGATTTGGCGCCAGATGACTTGGATATTGAGATCACCGAGAGTATTGCTATGGAGCAGATAGACTATACACTACCAGTCCTCAATGCCCTCACAGCAATGGGCATTAAGCTCTCAATGGACGACTTCGGAACAGGCTACTCTTCTCTGAACTATCTAAAGCACTTGCCCATTCACAAAGTCAAGATCGATCAGTCTTTCGTCCGCTCACTCACAACAGATAACCGTGATGCCGCCATAGCCAAGAGCATCATCACGATGTCGCACAGTCTGAATCTGAAGGTGGTGGCGGAGGGGGTGGAGAGTGCCGAGCAGTTGCGGTTCCTATGTCAGCATAATTGTGACTATATCCAAGGCTATTTCTACAGTAAGCCCGTTCCTGCAGCCGATATGGAGACACTGCTGTATCACTACCGCAACCTCTCTCAAGAGAGTGCCGCTTAGCACTCCACAGAGGCACAAATTAGCGCAGGGAGCGGGGAAGATCGTCTAACCCTATTCCCAGTTCCAGAAACGCTTTCTTCAGTCGCCCTTTGACGATTGGCACATCATCGGCAGGAATCCCTATAATCTGATGATCGCCCTGAAAATCTCCTAAAGCACGCGTCAGAAGGTCGGGGTTTGGAGTTCCATCAGGGTTTCGATAGGGCATTCTCCAAGTGGTAGTAGAGTTGGGGTCTGGAACATAGGCATAACACACAGGCAAGGGGCGTTGTTGCACATCCACCCCAAAACTGGAACCAGCAGCATCGGGTCGAAACACCTCTCGCGTCAAAATCTCGCGAATGGTATGCGTATCTACCCGATAACTGGATTGGCGGAGTATCTCTCGCCGTAATACTTGAAGCACCTCCTCAGAGAGAACCAACGAAGCGAGTCTGCCCGGATTAAGAACACGAAACTCCTCCCAATAGCGCACCAATGCCTCCTGCTCCACTCCCTCTTTGCTACACAAACCAAAAAGATTCATCTTCTCTTCTGTAGGAATGCCTTCACTGAGGCTCACCCGAAACACGGGTTCAGGATGACGCCCGTTCCCTACTCCCAGTCTATAACACGCCCACACATCGGCATTCGTCAGTATTGCCCATGAGGTATAGGTGGGGGTATTGATGCCACTCATGCGTAAGAGGTGCGCGGCATGAGGCATGATCGAGAGATGCTTGACTTGCACTAAAAACTGCTGTTGGGTATTGGGAAGCACAAGGAAATCGGCATGGGGTCCTCTCACAACCGCCTCGGAAGTCACATCGAAGAAGGGATCGTAGCCCATCATATCGCCCAGCATGGCACGCACGAGGTCCCGATTGTCGCTCTCACTAATTCCCCGTTCACGCGCACGCGCTACGATACGCGCATACTTGCGAATCCCATCGTAAATCCTATCGCGTGTTGTCTCGTTCAGCGTCAGCATAGCAAAATCACTCCGTTTTCCGAGTACCCAGAAACAAGTCTCTCTCCCAAATAGAGTATACCCCCTCTTTAGAAGAGGTTCTTCGGAAAAAAGGGGGTTTCCTCTCTGCACACAAGGAAATTGTTTGCTCGATAGAGTATTAAAGAATATCAAATTGTAACTACTCAGCTCTCTCTCATGGAGAGCGTCAGAATCACCTCTCGATAGAAGTCCTTCTTCCAAATTGGGAGAGATATGCCCGAAGGGGCAGGGTGAGGGCTGAGTCGTTCGACAGAAACTAGGTTACCTCGCGCTAAACGCTTTTGAGGTTAGAGCGAACCCAATTGTAACCACTCTCACTGGAAAGGGAAAACCCATGATCACTGCTCAAGAACTAGCCAATGCCCGCCAACGTGCCACAGCCTACTTTCATAAGGCGGGTATCGTTTTGACCCCCGAAGAGACCGAACACATCGAAGTGGCGGACTTTGGATTGGGAGAACTGGAGAGTACAGGGCTTGAAATCGTCGTCTACATCAACACCGAGAGGTGCTGCGCCAAAGAGCTAGTCCTCTTCCCACACCAGACTTGCCCAGAGCATCTGCATCCGAATGTCGGAAGCGAGCTTGGCAAGGAAGAGACGTTCCGCTGTCGATGGGGCGAAGTCTATCTCTACACCCCCGGCGAAGCCGTAGAGAGTCCCAAAGCCACTGCTCCTCAAGGGCGAGAAGCCAACTATACCCACTGGAACGAGGTCGTTCTCTTGCCTGGTGAACAGTACACCATTATGCCCAATACCCCTCACTGGTTTCAGGGAGGTCCTGAAGGCGCAGTCGTCAGTGAGTTTTCCACCCGAAGCACCGATGAATACGATATTTTCACAGACCCAGATATTCAGCGTGATACCGTAGTTGCCTAGAGAGGTTCCTCCAAGCACGATGAGAACTTTTGCAAAGGCGTTCCTGCTCTTCGCAGTGGGGTTTGGCTTACACGGCAGTCACGTTCGAGCCACCGCACAAGCCACCACCTACCGCCTCCAATATGCGCCAGCCCCTGTCGATAATCCGCTCAAGGGGCTAGTGCCCTATGCTGGCGATGTCTCTGTCCGATTCCCTCACAGTTTAGAGTTCAATTACCTCCCTCTTTCTGCCCTCGTTGTGGGAGAGAATCGGTACGATTGGCAACCTCTCGAAAAACTACTCGATGAGATCGCAGGGAGGGGACATCAAGCGGTCTTTCGGGTCTTTCTGGAGTACCCTAACCACAAGGATGTGATTCCAAAGTATCTCTTGGAGCAAGGCTTAAAAGTCCATCAGTATCTCAACACGAACACACAGCCTTTTCCCCCTGCCCAGGTGGAGACTCCCGACTACAACAACCCCAAGCTACGCACTGCCCTTCAAGCCTTCATTCAGGCTCTGGGCAAAAAATATGATGGAGATGCCCGCATTGGGTTCATTACGGCGGGGTTGCTTGGAACTTGGGGAGAATGGCACACCTATCCCCGCAGTGAGCTTTTCGCCAGCAAAACGGTGCAAACCGAGGTGATGGACGCCTACGCGCAAGCATTCCACAAAACCCCTATTCTGCTTCGGTATCCGGCAGGCAAAGACGATGGAACCTACGCCGACAATCACGCACTGCAGCTTGGGTATCACGATGACTCCTTCGCTTGGTCTACTCTCGATACAGGCAAAAAGGGAGATGAGTGGTTCTATCTCTCAAAACTAAAGCTTGCGGGGATAGAGGCACAAAACCGCTGGAAGACCTCCCCTATCGGTGGTGAGATTCGCCCAGAGGCGTGGGGGAAAGTGTTTGATGAAAAGCCGGACGTTCCTGAAATACAAGACTTTCGGACGTGTGTAGACCAAACTCATGCCACTTGGCTTATGGATAGCGGTATGTTTAAGGAGCAGGCGTCCGAGCAGAGGCGCAAGCGTGCAGAAGAACAGGTGAGGCGGATGGGATACGAGTTCCATATCTCCAAAGTCACTCTCAACAGAAAGCAGAAAGGGCGCATTGAAGCCCAAATTGATATTGAGAACCGGGGAGTGGCTCCGTTTTACTACGATTGGCGGGGGAAATACCTGCTTATAGATGCAAAGGGGAGAGTGGTTCACACCTTTGAAGGCAATGGCAAATTGGTGGGGCTACTGCCCGGAGCGGCGGCGAGAGTTTGGAATGAGATTTTCGATGTCGGAAAACTCCCTTCAGGAACCTACAAGCTCCTCCTTCACATTCCCAATCCTTTACCAAAAGGCAACCCCCTACGCTTTGCAAACGCCACACAAGATGCAGATATTAAGGGCGCAGTCACTCTTGTGCCTGCCCTCTCCCTCCCCTAAAAGATGCAAGGAGAATTCACAAAAATGGAGTATCGATCACTGGGGCGCACTGGGGTGCAAGTGAGTGCGCTCTGTTTGGGGTGTATGAACTTTGGAGATACACACAGCGGAACCACCGAGGAAGATTCCATTCGGATCATCCATCAGGCAATAGACTCAGGAATCAATTTTCTGGATACCGCCAATGTCTATAGCCGTGGTATTAGTGAAGAGATTACAGGCAAAGCCCTCGCTATGGATGGGCGCAGAAGCCGGGTATTTCTTGCCACAAAGTTCTATAATCGCATGGACGATCACGATCCCAACGCATGGGGTGGACACCGTTACCACATCATAAAGGCGTGTGAGGACAGCCTCCGACGCCTACAAACCGATCATATCGATCTCTATCAGATGCACCGCCCCCAGCCATCTATTCCCATCGACGAAACACTCCGCGCCCTCGATGACCTGATTCGGCAGGGCAAAATCCGCTATATTGGAACCAGCACTTTTGGAGCGTGGCAACTCGTCGAATCGCTCTGGGTGGCGAAAGAGTTAGGGCTGAACCGATTCATCTGTGAGCAACCCCCCTATAACCTTCTGGATCGCCGTGTCGAACGGGAACTCATACCCTTCTGCCAAAGTTATGGTTTTGGCATTATTCCTTGGGCTCCCATTGCGGGCGGGCTACTCTCTGGAAAATATCGGCTTGGACAACAACGCCCCGAAGGCTCCCGCTATGAGAAAGGGGCATTCCTCCAACGAGATAACGACAATGCCCTTGCCCTCGTGGAAAAGTACCTTGTATTTTGTAATGAACGGGGAGTCGCTCCTGCCGATTTCGCACTGGCATGGTGCTTGGCACAGCCGGGCGTCACCAGTCCGATTATTGGACCCCGTACAAAAGAGCAACTGGAGACGTACCTGAAAGCCCTTGAGATCACGCTCACAGCGGAAGATACCAAACAGATAGATGCGATATTCTTGCCGGGCACTCACGTCAGCCAATACTATCAGGCGAACTTTGGTCCCAATGAGCGATGGTCATGAGCCTGCCGCCAGAGACTTCCCAAGTTTAGCCTCTCCACTCAGCCCTCACCCCGTCCTTTGGACACTCCTCTCCCGATTCGGGAGAAGGGCTCGTTAGCTACCTTTTGCTTCTCATTGATACCCTGAAAGAGGGCAGAGGAGGACGAAAACGCTGTGGTGAAGTCCCTCTCCCAAGTTTGGGAGAGGGATGCCGACAGGTAGGGTGAGGGGCTATCAACTTCACTCTATCGAAGCCTGAGTAGTTACTAAAAAGCCAAACTCTCCTTCTTGTGTCGCCCATTGAATTCATGCTATAATGAAGTGGTGTGAACTACCTTGCGAGGAAAGGAGGAGACAGCGATGGCAAAAACATTGTGTGCCTTACGAGGCTCCCGCTTTGTGGGTAGCATATTGCTCTTCTGCTATGTCCTGACCTGCCTCGTTCTCCCTTTCCAGCATCAGCACTCTGTGGATGAGGCATTTTTGCTCTCTCCGATACTCCACAATGCCACGTCACCGCAATCTCGTTCCCCACACCCTGTTGCTTCGGCATCCAAAGCCAAAACAGCACACCCGACACACTGCGCCGCGTGTGAGTGGCTAAATACCGATACCTCTCCTGCATTCTCCACTAGTATCACGACAATCGTTGTCGCGCACTCTCTACTCGTAGCCACAACCCTACCTCGCTACCTTCGTTCCTGCCCCCTCTCTGATGTCTCTCGTGGTCCCCCTGCTAGCTAGCCTTTTCCTGCTCAAAGCACTCTCATTTTTCTCTCAAACTTAACTTTATATTCACCTACCCTCTCCTCTATTAAAGGCGTATTTGGCTCCGCTCACCTCATAGCGTTAGCTCAATTACCTCTTTTGGTATAGGTATTGGGGAACCCAAATGGAGTCTCATGAAAAATGGCGCAAAAGGTGCTGATAACACCCATTGCGCCGGGCGAGCATGATACGATCACACCCGCTTCTCTCCGTGATTGTAGCATTTTCCTGCCCTTTCATCTACTCCACACAACACCAATAGCAGGCAAGGATTCCCATTTTGGGAAGGTTTCCGATGCCTATAGTACATCAAGCACAGAAAGAGGTTTGCTTCTTATGAAAGCCTGTAAACGCGCCTTCACTCTCATTGAATTGCTCGTTGTCATCGCCATTATTGCGATCCTTGCGGCAATTCTCTTTCCTGTTTTTTCACAAGCACGCGCGAAAGCACGTTCTGCCGCCGATATGTCCAACGTGCGCCAAATCGGTATGGCGATACAGATGTATGTGCAAGACTGGGACGAACGCACCTGCCGAACGCACCATGACCTAGAAGGATCGGAAACGATTGCCAACCTCTATACCTGGTATCAACCGCTTCGACCCTACATCAAAAACGAGAACATCTTCCGTGACCCTTCCCTAAACGACACGCCAAGCCTCTTCCCCCACCCCATCACGCTTGCCGATTGGCAGACATATCGCACCGATTACCTCATTAATGGCTTCTTTTCACATGGAGCCTTTATTGGAATGTTCTCCAAACCTGCCGAGCAGATCATTATTGGAGAGCGACATGCCGGAATCGCCTTTTTCGACTATCATGCGTGGGCATCCGCACCAGATGGGAATTGGGAGCGTGGCTTCTTGGATGGCTCTGGTTACCAGATAGGAGATGTAGGGTCTGACACACAAATAAAAGACCCCGCAAACGTAGGACGGCACACAGGAGGCAACAACTACGCTTTTCTGGATGGTCATGCCAAATGGTTCAAATTCAGCCAAACACTGGACAAGAGCAAAGCCGAGGATGATGTGACAAACTGGGGAATGCACAACAGCGATTCACTCCCCTCCAACGACTAGTCCGACCATTATGGTCAGTGCCGATTCTGAGGCTCCAAACCGGCACTGACCTCTATTCTTAGAAAACCGCCCTGTAAACCCCACAAAATACAAAAGGTCGCAAATCTGGGTTTGACCTCGCCCCTCTTTCAGGGTATAATAGAAAGGTTTTGCGTGTCCAAATGCAAAGCCCCGGCAGACACTGAACCTGTCGCCGTAGCACACACCACCCCCTCATTCGCATCGGCTCTGGGTAGGGAAGCACCCGCTTCCTAAAGAGTCCTGAGAGAGGGGCGTCGGGAGGTGTGTCCCTCGTACCCGTTTTGGGAACGAGAACGCAACTAACCCAACCCCATAGGAGAAGCAACAGTGGCATCGTTATCTATGAAAGAGCTCCTCGAAGCAGGAGTTCACTTTGGTCACCAGACTCGTCGTTGGAACCCTAAGATGAAGCGCTATATCTACGGAGCGCGAAACAACATCTACATAATCGACCTCCATCAGACCCTCAAACTGTTCGATGAAGCACAAAAATTTGTACAAGAAGTCGTCGCCGCCAATGGGCGTGTTCTCTTCGTGGGAACCAAAAAGCAGGCACAAGACGCTATCGCGGAATCTGCGGGACGCTGTCGTCAATACTATGTCAATCAGCGTTGGCTGGGGGGCATGCTGACCAACTTCCGTACCATTCGAGACCGCATCAAGCGATTGGCAGAACTCAATGAGATGGAAGAGAAAGGCATTCTTGCCCGCCTCACCAAGAAAGAGGCTCTCCTGCTCATCGAAGAGCGCGACAAGCTAGAGCGGTATTTGGGCGGAATTAAAGATATGCCCGGTCTCCCCGACTGTATCATCGTGGTGGACGTGAAGAAAGAGCATCTTGCCATCGCAGAGGCACGAAAACTCGAAATCCCTGTTGTGGCACTCGTCGATACCAACTGCGACCCCGATGTTGTAGACTACGTCATTCCTGGCAACGACGACGCCATTCGCGCCATCAAGTTGATCACCAGTAAGCTCGCCGACGCCATTGCCGAGATCAAGCAGCCCGAATGGGATGCAGAGACAGAGAGCCTTATTGAAGAGGGAATGGAAGTACCGGACGGAAGCGACAAGCCCGATGCAGATGCCATGTCCACTCCTATCGAGTTTGAGATGCCTGCTCCTGAGGCTGCTCCTGAGGCTGCTCCCACACCTGAGCCTGCACCCGTTCCTGCTCCTGCCCCCCTCGCGGAGGACTTCGTCCACCGCCCCGGTGAGGCAGATGAATATTCGCAAATGAGCGTCGTGGCTGAAACTCCCGCAGACTAGAATTTGTCGAATGTGATGGGCGCGGTTCCTCCGCGCCCCTTTTTCTGAAAGGACAGAGAGGAAAAATAGTACAATGGCAGAGATAACTGCATCGAAAGTAAAAGAACTTCGAGATCGAACCGGGGCTGGTATGATGGACTGTAAAGAGGCTCTACAAGCGTCCGAAGGTGATCTGGATGAGGCGATTGTATTCCTTCGCAAGAAAATGGGCAACAAGTTAGAACGACGCGAAGGACGCTCCGCCGCTGAGGGTGTCATCGCCACATATATTGCAGGCAACGTCGTCGCGATAGTGGAACTGAACTCCGAAACAGACTTTGTGGCACGCAATGACGACTTCAAAGCCCTTGCGCGTGAGTTGGCACAGCAGGTGGTGGTCAATGGAGGAGATAGCACAGAGGCTATTCTGGCGCAGGACTCCCTCAATGCCCCCGGAACCACTGTCCAAGCCCGTCTTCAAGACGTGTTCACTAAACTACGTGAGAATATCGTCTTCAAGCGTTTTGAGCGCGTGGATGCAGGGGAAAATGGAGCCGTTTCCGCGTATGTCCATGTTCCCGCAAACGACAAAATCGGTGTCGTGGTCGAGCTTGGCGATGTCACCGACGCGACAGCAGCACAAGCATTAGGCAAAGAGTTGGCTATGCACATTGCCGCCGCCAGCCCACGCTACCTAAGCCGTGCAGATGTCCCCGCAGAGGTGGTTGCTCAAGAGAGCGACATTGCTGCCACACAGGCAAAGAACGATGAACGCCCAGAAGCCGCGATCCCCAAGATCATCGAAGGGCGCGTAAAGAAGTTCTACGAAGAGACCGTTCTTTTGGAGCAAGCCTCTGTGCGTGACCCCAAAAAGAGCGTCTCACAAGTAGTCAAAGAGACTGCGCCCGGCGTCACCGTGCGACGTTTCACCCGCTATACCGTAGGCGAAGGCGCAAAGCCCGCCTCCGAAGAGTAGAGCTAAATACGATGAGCCAAACCACCGAAGAGAACCCTTCAGAGGGGCAGGAAGCCACTGCCCCTCTCCGGTGGAAACGTGTACTCCTGAAGCTTTCAGGAGAGGCGTTTGCTGCCGAACATGGAGCCGAAGCGATTGCCAATAGAGGCAAGAACAAGGAACCACAGGTAGGACTCAACTACCACACCATTCGCGCCATCGCCACAGAAGTGGTCACTGCCTATAATGCAGGCGTTGAGATCGCCATTGTCATTGGGGCAGGAAACATCATTCGCGGAGAGCGCGCCGCCGAGGCAGGTATGGAGCGTGCCAATGCCGACTATATGGGTATGCTAGGCACAGTCATCAACAGTATGGCTCTCCAAGATGCCCTCGAAAAACTCGGCGTCCCCACACGTGTAATGACCGCCATTGCCATGGCAGAAGTCGCAGAGCCTTTCATCCGTCGCCGTGCCATTCGCCACCTTGAAAAAGGGCGCATCGTGGTATTGGCAGGTGGAACGGGAAGCCCCTTCTTCACTACTGATACCGCAGCAGCACTACGCGCCAACGAGATTCGTGCTGACATCGTTCTCAAAGCCACGAATGTGGATGGTGTTTACGACAAAGACCCGAACAAACACGCCGATGCGGTACGCTACTCCACAGTCTCCTTCGACGAATGTATCCATAACAATCTGCGCGTCATGGATCAGACGGCATTTGCCTTCTGTAAGGAGTATAATATTCCTATCGTCGTCTGCGACATCGCCCAAGAGGGCAATATTCGGCGTGTTGTGCAGGGAGACCCCATCGGCACGCTCGTGCACGGTACTCCCTAGTACTCTGCCACACCCACTCTCACACCCTTGCCCCGGAGGTTTGAAACATGGTTCCTGAAATCCTCAAAGAGTCCGAAGAGAAGATGAAAAAGGCGGTCGATGCGGCACGCCACGAGTTCACTCTCATTCGCACAGGGCGTGCCAACCCTGCGATGCTGGAGCATGTCAAAGTAGATGCCTATGGCTCCTCATTGCCCCTCAACCAAGTTGCGGCTATCACCGTGCCAGAGCCACGCCAACTCCTGCTCACTCCTTTCGACCGCAACACCCTTGCCGCCATCGAAAAGGGCATCCAGAAATCTGACCTGAACCTGACCCCAAACAGCGACGGACAGAGCATCCGCATCAATATCCCCCCGCTTAATGAAGAGCGACGCAAAGAACTCATCAAGCAGGTGCACCAAAAGGCAGAGCATGGGCGCGTCTCGGTTCGCACCGTGCGCCAAGAGACCCTCAAGCGTCTCCAAGCCGCACGAAAAGATAAAGAGTCTCCCCTCTCCGAAAACGAAGAAAAACGGGCACAGGAGCAGGTGCAAAAGCTGGTAGACCGCTACATCGTGGAGATCGACCAGAGCACCAAAGCCAAAGAAGCTGAGATGCTAGAGGTCTAGGTAGGCGATGACGGACACAGAGAGCATCGTGAAAGAGGCAGGGCTAAGCCCTGCCCGTATCCCCGAACATATTGCTATCATCATGGATGGTAATGGACGCTGGGCAAAAGCGCAAGGCAAAGAACGGCTCGAAGGGCATTGGCAGGGCTATCGCACCCTTAAAAACATTGTCTACGATGCCGATGCTCTTGGTGTTCGCTACCTCACCGTCTATGGCTTCTCCTCCGAAAACTGGGTGCGCCCAGAAAACGAAGTAGACGGCTTAATGGACTTGATGCTTCGTGCTATGCAGTCTGAGATAGAGGAGTTGATAGAGAGTGGCGTTCGCGTCCGCGTCTCAGGGCGACTCCATGAATTGCCCCCCGACCTTCGAGCAGAATTTGAATCTGCCATGAACCGCACGACGACCTGCCATCGCCTCACTTTCCATCTCGCCATTAACTATGGAGGCAGGGCAGAAGTGGTGGACGCAGTACGCACCATTGCCCAAAAAGTGCAGGATGGCACTCTCGCACCCGCCGATATTCAAGAGAGCCACATCTCCTCAAACCTCTACGCACCCGATATTCCCGACCCCGATCTCCTCATTCGCACGGCAGGGGAGCTTCGTCTCTCCAATTTTCTCCTTTGGGAGACCGCCTACAGCGAAATCTATGTGACCCCCACCTGCTGGCCCGCATTCGATAGAGACCATCTTATCGCCGCCATTGCCGACTACCAACGTCGCATACGGAAGTTTGGGGCAGTAGTCGAATAGACTGAGACAGGGTACAATAAAAACTATTATTCGGTTCTATCACGTGGAGGAAATGCCATGATACCCACTTCGGTTCAGATTGAAGAACAAAGCACGTCGCCTATTCGGTTCCGTGCTATTTCTGGGCGACATCAATCGGTTGGACGAACCGCAGGCGAGGCATTGGATGCGCTCCTCGAACAAGAAAAAGACGAGGTTGATTCATCCGCGATTATTATTCAAAGATTTGTACCAGACGCACACTTCACACAGGCTCAACACGATCAAATGAAGATGTTATTGGTGCGACGGAATGCGCTAACAGAGGCAGAGAGCGCGGAATTAGACGCCCTAATTGATGCTGAACTTGAAGCCACTATCCACCGAACTCAATCCCTATTGCTCCAGAGCACTCCGTTAATCCACTCTATCCAGCGGTAGCGGAGAGAGCAGGTCGTCGATGTGAATACTGTCATGCCCCAGAAGAGGTTTTCAACTTTGCTTTTGAGGTTGAACATATCGTACCCCGCGCACATAGTGGCTCTGATTCTCTGGATAATCTCGCACTCTCCTGCCATGCTTGTAATCGTTATAAATCCGACTTCGAGGTAGGCTTCGACACTACAACAGCGCAGGTATTGCCCCTCTTCCATCCTCGTTGGGCTGTCTGGAAAGAGCACTTCAACGTAAATTCCTTAAATGGAGATATTGAAGGACTGACAGCTACAGGGCGCGCTACCCTCACGCGTTTACAGATAAATCGCCCACAGCAACTCCGTGCCCGTCTGCATTGGATACGACTCGGTCTCTACCCTGAATAGTTTCCATACAGAGTCATTAGCTCCCAAAAGACGCATTGGATTCCACGCAGGATTGACACGCACCCCAAACTTCGACGCTAAACGCATTTTATTGCCTGATATATTGCAAAACGTAGAGGCAAAACGAATTGCTATGGTGAAGATACTGATAATAAAAAACAAGCAACGAAGCCGAAGAGCATAACCACCGACATACCGCACTGCCTAGAAACCCCGTTTTGGACAAAGAGTAACTATAACAACCCTTCAGTAGCCTCACTTTTCCAGTAGAGAAGCTGGAAGCCAAACAAAGGAATTGCCATGAGACAAATGCGCTCTAGTACTCCCTTCCTTTTAATAGCACTCTCCACCTTAGCCTTTATTGGAGTATTTGCTATCTCGGCAGCGATGCCAGACAACAAGAAAAAGCCGCCCTCTTTCCCTCAAAGCCTTTTCGCAGAGGCAAAACCGAGTGACTACCTTAACGACAGTGATTGCGCCGATTGTCATAAGTCGGCACACGCCTCCGCAGGAAACTCACCTCATAATCTTTATATGCAGAACCCCAAGAACCCCATAGATAAGCGTGGTTGCCAGGGCTGTCATGGTCCCGGAGACATCCACGTCAACCATCTACTGGCAGCAGACCAGCCTTTCCGACACGTCATTAGCTGAGGGTTGGTCATAAATGCTCAAGCGGCTTTGAGGAAGGGTTTGATCCCCGTTCTTAAGCCCAATTTGTTGTTAAAGCGGTAGAGGAGCGCGATTTGGTAAACCAAAACCGCTCCCAACGCAAACCGCTTAGTAGCGACCACCCCTT
>CAMCUQ010000016.1 GCA_945878775.1 Chthonomonas calidirosea | reverse complement strand
AGCCTAATATCGCTACTGGCTCCTGTGCAGGCGCAAAAGCGTTCTACCAGTGGAAAATCCCTCTCGGGAACCCTCAAAATCACTCTGCCCAAAGCAGAAAAATCGGTAGAAAACACACCTATCATCATCACTGTGAAAAACACGTCCGAGGTGCCTGGCGACTTCTTCAAGCTGGGAGAGATCGCCGAGCTTGCAGGGCGTGATGAGAACTATAAGCAGAAGCTTTCGGCAGTGGAGATAGGACGCGCCCCGCTTCCCGGAAACTTCCGCAATCTCTATCCGGGGGACATTGTGGTGCATCTTCGCGCCGCAGGGCTGGACAGCGACAGGATTGAACTGATAGCACCGCCCTTGATGCGTATCACACGCGCCAAGTCCGACGTTGCCCAAGAGAAGCTACTCCAAATCGCCCTTTCTACGGTGCAGGAGGCTTTTGGGGAGACACCTGGCACGACGTTTGAACCTCAACCTTTGCGGGGAAGCGTTACCGTCTCTGTGGGGAAGGTGCGCTATGTGGCAGGCGCGTATCGGGGGAGTGTGGAGAATGGAACCCTCACCATTCCGATCAGTATTCTGGTAGACGACAAGCCACAGCAGGTGGTTGATGTCACCGTCAAAGTGAAACGCAAAATGCGCCTTGTGGTTGCGACCCGCACTCTTGAGCCACGTGACACTATCGCTGCCGACGATGTGATGTTGGTGCAGATGGAGCTACCTCCGGGATTCTCACAACCTATAAACGATCTCAAGGGAGCCATTGGAAAACGTGCGGGGCGTCGTATCCTTGCCGAAATGCCGATTGCTCAGGGTTGGCTAGAGACTCCTCACGCCGTGAATGCAAGGGAAAAAGTCCGGCTCGAACAGAGTTTTGGAGCCCTTCAAGTCTCGACGGTTGTTGTCGCAAGACAAAGCGGAGCCATTGGTGATACTATCCGCGTCTACTGTGAAGATACCAAAAAAGAGTTTGAGGTCGTCATTGTGAATAGCAAGACCGTCCATCTACCCGGAGTCGAATAGAACGATGAGGAGAGCCATCATGCGCTGTTTTATTGCTTTTGCCTGTGTCCTGGTTGCCACTTGTTGTATTGCCGTCGCTCATGCCGATTCGCTTTTTCCAGTGAAAAGTGCTCAGAAGGTGCTACGGGGAAGTAGCAATACCGCAACCGCCTCCCTCTATAGCGACGTTCGTGCCAGAAGTGTGGGCGATATTCTCACGGTTACTATAGTAGAGAACACGACTGCAAAGGCTACAGCAGATACCAATGTGAAGAAGGATGAATCGGTGAGTGGTTTCGCAAGTACGGGGCTGTTTAAAAGACTCTTCAAAGACCTCAATTTGAGCGCGAGTAGCAACCGAAATGCCAGCGGGACAGGCTCCACAACACGGACAGGCTCCCTCGTGACTACCATCTCCGTTCTCGTCAAAGAGATCATGGAGAATGGCGTCCTTCGTATTGAAGGCTCTCGGCTGGTTACCATCAACAAAGAGACCCAACGCGTCACTCTAACCGGGCTTGTGCGCCCGGAAGACATTGCCATCGACAATACGATCCCCTCCAATATCATCGCAGGGGCTGAGGTGAAGTACGACGGTAAGGGGATTATTGCAGACACCCAGAAGCAAGGCATACTCACCAAAATATTCAAGTTTCTCTTTTAGGTTGACATGACGGGAGAAAGAAAATGCGTCCGATCTGGCTTCTAGCAACAATATCTGGTTTCATGATGCTTCCATTGGTGGGACGAGGGCAAGAAACTGATGCACCTCGTGCCAAAACAAACGTCACCAAGGAGGCAGTTCTCACCTCCGCTGTGGACAAAGCTACTCCCGTGCCTCCTGTCCCTAAAGCACAGCCTTCCTCCACTCCAAAACCCTCTTATGAGCCGGGGCAAGTTCGCATTAAAGACCTTGCCGAGGTGCAAGGGGTGCGCGGGAACCAACTCTTTGGATATGGGTTAGTGGTCGGTTTGGAGGGTACGGGAGACGGACAGCTAAGCCTTTTCACCGTGCAAAGCACAATGAATATGCTGAGGCGGCTTGGCGTGAATTTGAACATCTCTCCTCAGCAACTTCAGCTGAAGAACGTTGCCGCTGTCATGGTCATTGCTGAACTGCCTGCCTTTGCCAAAGAGGGGAGTAAGATCGACGTCACTGTTTCTTCGATTGGGGATGCGAAGTCGTTGCAGGGGGGGGTACTTTTGCAGACTCCGCTTCTTGCCGCCAATGACCAGATATATGCCGTCGCGCAAGGAGCAATCTCCATTGGAGGATTGAACATCTCGGCGGGAGGAGCCAGCTTTCAGAAAAACTTTGTGAACGTCGGGCGAATACCCAAGGGAGCCATGGTTGAGCAAGAGGTTCCTACCACGATTTCGGACGGCTCGAGCCTTCAGCTCACCCTGCGGGAGCCTGACTTTACGACGGCGAGCCGAATCGCGGATGAACTCCTCAAAAAGAGTTATACCGCACTTGCCACAGATGCTGGAACGGTGAAAGTCCAAGTCCCACAAAAATTTAAGGGTAATCTCATCTGCTTTTTGGCAGAGATTGAGAGCGTATATGTCACTCCTGATATTCAAGCCCGTATCGTGGTGAACGAGCGCACGGGAACGGTGGTTGTGGGAGGGAACGTTCGCCTCAACCCTGGAACTGTCTCTCACGGCTCCATTAGCGTTCGGATCGAACCTACACCCATTGTGCTTCCACCCGTACCTTTCAACAACTCGCCGGGGGTAGTTGTCCCTCTAAGCAGTGTTGAGGTAAAGGAGCAGAAGGCGAAGTTCGCGCCAGTCCCTGCCACACAAACCATAGAGCAGATGGTGAGCGTGCTGAGCCGATTGGGACTGACCCCGCGTGATCTCATTGCAGTTCTTCAAGCCATGCACCGCGCTGGAATGTTGAGCGCACAGATCGAGGTGCAGTGATGCCCATTGTTCCCGATGTTGAGCTGGATCGCATGGCACAGAGCACGAGCGTCAATGAGACCAAAGACCAAAAGAAAGCCAAACTCAAAAAGGCGACACAGGAGTTTGAGTCTGTCTTCATCGGGATGATGTTCAAGCAGGTTCGGAAGGGGATGGAGGGCGATAACGCCCTCTTTGGCAAGAGCCACGAGTCGAAGATGTATCAGGAGATGATGGACGATACCATGTCCCACCGCATCAGTGAGAGCGGCAATTTTGGTATAGGTAAGACCCTCTACCACCGACTTGAGGCGATTGTCTTTCCAGAAGACCACAAGTTTTCACCTGCAATACGCGCCACCCTACCGGAGAATCCGCTGGCTCTTCCTGCGGAGGTACATGTCCGCGAAAAACTTGCGAGTAAGCCCGACAAAAATACCGATAAGATAGAAAGAGGTGTTTTGCAAACCCAATCTAAGAGAGGAGACCTCCCCGAATGAGTACCCCTGTTTCGTTAGCGTGTTCGCGTCTACAGCGCGTCTTGCAACAGCATCTTCTGCTGGCGCGTCGGTTACTGCGGTTGTCCCAAGAGCAGAATCTGGCTCTTGTTGCCAATGAGGTTGCCTCTATTACGCGCTTAGAGATCGAACAGCGGAATGTACTTGTTCAGCAGGAGGCATTGGAGCCAGAGCGTGAGCTAGCTACGCAAGAGCTTGCAAAAGTGCTTGGCATCAATACGCACTCCACTCTTACAGATTTTGTCAAGCATCTTCCCATGGCAGAACAACGGCTCTTTACGCAGTTGCGCCGAGAATTGCTCAAGGCACAAGAGGATTTGAAGCGGCTCAAAGAACAAAATTTGCGCCTTCTCCAAAGTGCCATCGATTTTATCCAGTTCAGCATGGAGAGCATCACGCGGACGGTCTTTAAGCCCAACCGTTATGGAACCAACCTTGCCACCATGTAGGCTCCCGCTCTACTGCTTGATAGTAGAGCATAGGCAAAAGAGAGAAGTCAGCCATGTCCTCCAATTTTTTGGGAATAGAGATAGGGCGTCGTGCTCTCGCCGCGAACCAGATCGCACTAGAGACGATTGGGCAAAACACCGCCAACGTCAATACGCCGGGCTATTCACGCCAGCGGGTGATTTTGGAAGCATCCCATTCCAGCGGATTTATCCTTCCCAATGGTGCTCAAGGGCAGATCGGCACAGGGGTAGACGTTGCAGGCATTCTTCGCATGAGGGATCAGTATTTGGATGGTCAAGCGCGTAATGCCCTCTCCGATCAAGGCTCCTACGAAACGCTCCGAGATATTTTAACCCGAGCGCAGGGCGCATTTAATGAGCCGAGTAGTATTGGTACAGGTTCGTTGCTCACGGGGTTTTTGAATAGTTTTTCCGATCTCGCCACCGATCCTGCAAACGCGGGGCTACGGGCTGGTGTGAGAACGCAAGCGCAGGCTTTGGTTTCAGGGCTTCATGGATTCAATGCCAATCTCAAACAGGTCACTAGCGATACCGAGAAAAATATCACGTTAACGATCCATCAGATTAACGACATCGCAAAGCAGATTGCGTCCCTCAATGGTGAGATACAGAAGTCTGTACTGACGGGCGGCTCCCCTAATGAGCTACTGGACAAGCGCGACTCGCTTTTGGAAAGCTTAGGAAACCTAACAGATACACAGGTTATACAGACGAAGGACTCGGCTTCAGGCAAGTTTACGGGTAGCGTGCAGGTCTATGTGGGAGGGCAGCCTCTTGTCTATAACGACGAATCGACGCCACTCCCCACCAGTTTCGATACCGCAAGTGGCTCGACTGCTCTCCTTGACAGCGACAATAATCCTATCCCGATCCGCGGAGGAGTTCTCTCTGGTCTCCTACAAGCAAGAACAGTTGTGGAGGGCTATCGTGCCCAATTAAGCCAGTTTGCAAGCGCAACGATTACGGCAGTGAACGCGCAACACGCCCTTGGTATGGGACTGGATGGTTCGACGGGAAAGCCCTTTTTTGTGGGAACAGACGCATCGGATATCGACGTTGCAAGCGATATCAAAAAGAGTACAGACGCCATAGCGGCAGGTGCGGCTCCTGTCCCACCCGCCCCATTTTCGAAAGGGAATGGTGACAATGCAAGTGCTATTGCCCGAATTGCGCAACAGAAGGTAATCAATAGCGGAACGCTGAACCAGTTCTATAACGCTCAGGTGACACAGGTCGGCTCCGATGTGAAGCATTACACGGATTTGAGCGACAGTCAGCAGAAGATTATTTCGCAGACTAGAAATCAGCAGTCTGCCGTCTCCGGTGTGTCGTTGGACGAGGAACTGACTCAGCTGATCCAGTATCAGCGGTCCTATCAGGCGGCGTCAAGGTTTATTAGTGTGATGGATGATGCCCTGGACAGAGTGATCAACGGGCTAGGCAAATAGGGCTAGGGTTGGAGGCAGAGCATTATGCGAATTAGCACCAATCAATTTCAACAGAACTCGCTCCTACAAATGTCGACGACCTTTGCACGCCTCAGTGCCGCGCAAATGGAGGTTAGCACAGGAAGGCGAATAAATGCCCCTTCGGACGATCCAACGGGCATATCGCAGTCACTCTCCTTGCAAAATCACCTCGACTCGTTGGAGCAGTACAACAAGACTCTAGTGCAAGCAAAGGGCTACCTAAACGCGACAGATGGTGCGCTCAGTAGTGTATCGGACTTGATGAGGCAGGCACGTACTCTGGCGGTTCAAGCGGGAAGCTCTTCGCTCTCTCAAGAGACTCAAGACGCGCTGGCAACGCAGGTACAGAGCATCATTCAAAGCCTCGGCACACTGGGCAATTCGACGTATGGAAATCGCTATCTGTTTGCGGGGCAGAAGAGTGATAGCCCGCCATTTGTGGTAAACGCAAATGGCTACGACTATCAGGGCGGAAAGTCTGCCAACAACGACGATGCGATACGACTCGATATTGGGGTGGGAGACTCTCTCCGAGTAAATGTCTCCGGCGAAGAGGCGTTGCAACCTGAATAAGTCGGTTTCAGGTCTGCTACGTCTATCCTCCGAGTAAATGTCTCCGGCGAAGAGGCGTTGCAACCCGCCATTCAAGTATTATCTGAGCTGCGGGATCGTATGAGGTTGGGACAGAGCACACTTATCTCAAACGATTCGCTCAAGAAGCTAGACACGACTATTCAAGATGTATCGCGGGTACGCGCTGATGTGGGGTCGCGTACTCAGCATATCGATACGGTCACTCTTCAAAATGTGAACTCGAAAGTGAACTTTACAAAGATACTTTCAGACATTCAAGATGTGGACATTCCCACAGCGGTGGTGGAGCTACAATCCGCCGAGACTGCCTATCAGGCGGCACTTCAATCGACTGCGCGTATCGGACAGATCAGTCTCTTAGATTTTCTCCGATAGCCTACTACACCCTAGAAAAACGGAAGTGAGAGAGTAGAGATGGCGATTACAATTGACAAACGTACTCATGATCCTGAACTGGACATGACCCCTACGAATATGCAACTCCAGACGGCGACAATCACCGTTCCTACAACACGATTCGGGACCTTGGAGGTGGAGGAAGAGATCATCGTGACTCTGCCTGAAGGTATCATTGGTTTTGAGCAGTGGAAACGCTATGTCGTGGTGCGCCATGACGACAACACCAGTTTTCGTTGGTTTCAGGCGATAGATACTCCTGAAGTCGCATTCCCCATTCTGGAACCACGTGAATTTCGACCCGACTATGCGCCCACGGTTTCAGAAGCGGATGCTCGAATGCTAGGGATTACGGTGGATACCCCCGTGCTACTCTTCGCTATTGTGACCGTACCTCCGCAGAACGCCCATGAGATGACCGCGAATCTTCTCGGTCCTATCTTGATAAACGGTTTTACTCGCAGGGGCAAACAGGTTATTGTACAAGATGAAGAGTACACAACCCGCCACCGAGTCGTCGATGAGCTTCAGAGGGCACGTGAAGTCGCTCCTGTAGCCTGTGTCACTATGCCAAAACGGGAGAATCCTTCCCATGCTCAAACGGTGGTCGCTTAAGCCTATTTTGTAAGTACTGCGATTCTATCACGGAGGAGGCGCGTCGCAGTGCGATCTCTGTTGTATAATAGTACAGAGAGATATTTTTAGCCATGGAGGGCAAATACAGATGTTAGTACTCACGCGAAAGCCCGATCAGAGTATTATGATCGGCAATGAGATTGAGATAACAGTCCTTGAAGTGCGGGGTGAACAGGTTCGCTTGGGCATTCGCGCCCCGCGCACTGTCACAGTTCATCGCAAAGAGGTATACGAGCAGATTCGTGACGAAAATCAAGTAGCGACCACGCTGTCGGTGCAAGACCTACCAAACTTGGGGGACTTGCTCACCTCCACCAAATCCAGCGTGCCTAAGTAACGCCCTCGTGACCATATTCGATTTGAAAGCCCTTCTCGCCAAAGTGAGAAGGGCTTTCTGTTTTTTTGAGCGAGAGCAAAACCAACCCCCACTTTAGAACGACTCTTTGATCGGAGTAGTAATGGGGGGCTTGATCGTTGCAGGGCGTGCGCTGATGCTCAGTACGATCTTGCGGGTCTCATTGGGACGCCTGATGGTGAGGCTAACCGCATCCCCCTTCTTCAGTCGCACGGATAGCTCTCGAATGTCGCCAGCATTGCGGATAGGTTTATCGTTTAGCAGAGAGATAATATCTCCCGGCTGTATGCCGGCAATAAAGGCAGGAGAATCTGGATAGACCGCAGTAACCCGCACGCTTCGATCTATTTGAATGATCCCCTTTTTCTCGATAGTCGCCACGACATCTTCCGGTGCAACCCCAATCCAACCCCGCAGTATGGGCTTTTCTGAGCGCAACTCGTCCAGAATATTTTTTACTTGGTTGATGGGAATGGCATAACCTGCACTCGTGACGCTAGGCTGTGGAGCATTAAAGAAAACCATGCTATTCACGAGAGGATCGAGCGCTTGTGGTTTCGCTTGCTGGTTGTCTAACAAGAGTGTACCATCAAGGATTTTCATCTCTTGCGAAGGCTGGAAGTTGATTTCAAATGGATCATTTGGGTTCGTGCCAGAGGTGCGTGCGGAAATATAGGAGTTTGCCACGGGAATGGCTGCCATCATCCCAATCACCTCTCCCCTGATATTCACAAGCGGTGCGCCACTGGTTCCAGCACCCACTGTTCCCGCTATCTGAATCAGACTTGGGTAGAACTGGTTCCCTGCATAGGTTCCCTGGTTGCGAATGTTTCCAACCAGCATGAGCGTCACAGAGTTGGGTTGCCCTGCTTGGTTCCCAATCGAGATAGCAAAGTGACCTGCGCGAACGGAGGTTGAGTCGCCCATTTTCAGGCTCCCCACATCAGTTTTGGCGGTGAGGCGAAGCAAGCCCACATTCAAATCGTGATTGCTACCCACAACACGCGCCTTAATACGAGTCCCATTGTCTGTGACTACGACCGGGTTTTTGATACCGGCTAGGACATCGCTCGTGGTGACTATGAAATCGTCTCCAATGCAGAAGCCGCTACCGATTTGGGGGCTCCCCACAAAGAGGCTAGACCCGCCTCTGTGTTGTTGTGCAGGGAAGGACCTTTGGACGTTAAAAGTGAAAGCGTTTTTCCTCTCCGCTTCGAACAGCCTTTTTTGCGTTATCGCCTGCCTTTTGAGTGTTTCAAGATAGGTGGTTGCAGAGATGACTTGCGGATGTTTGTCGGTAAACTGCTTTTGGTACTCCTGAAGCGTAGCCTGCGCCTTGGCGATCTCGTCGCGGAGCTTGCTTACGGCTTTAGGGGTATTGTCGGGAGCAATGTCTTGCCGAAAGGTGTTGGTACTCCACTCGGAGAGGCTACGCCTTTTGAGCAAGAGGCGTTGTTTGAGACCCTCACGCGCTATCTCCAACTGCCGTATCTTGGTGTCAATAGAGTTTGTTTCAGCCTGTGTAATTAGCCCTGCTCGAAATTGCGCGTCTGCCCGTTTGCGCTCCGCTTGAAGGGAGTCCAAGAGAGCCGCGCTTTGTTTGTCTTCGGTCTCAAGCTGGACGATCTCCTCGGGTATGTTGGAGAACGGCGAGTAGAGAATGAGCGGTGCGCCAGTCACGGTGAGCGTTCGTTCGTCCTCAATGGTTACGACCGCGTTTCTAATCTTCTCGGCAATGCTTGCAACCTCGTTTTGCATCCTCTCTAGGATGCTTTCGCCATCGGCATGGGCAGGCAAGCCACAGGTTACCAGTAGGGAAAGGGTTGCCACTCCCTGAATGAGGCGTTTTTGTCTTACCACGGTCTCAACTCCTTATCATCATCACTTTGCGAAATCAGGCTTGGGCTTGGCACTCCTCCCATGATATATCTTTGTGCGGAGAGGCTCTCATACTCGGTTTTGGAAACTCCTTGATGGTATACTTGGCGCGTCTGAGCAAGCGGCATCTCACCATCTACAGCGAACTTCACGGCGACAACGGTGCGCCCGTCATTCTCAAACTTGGGCATTGGATTGTGAACCAGTGTGAGGACAGGCTTGCGTATCTGCGTTCGTTTCCCTGTTTTGTACAGGGCGTTTGTCAGCTTGAAATTTGATTTTGGTTTGTCTGTGGCGGCTATGAGAGGCTTTCCCCGCTCCAGTTTAGGCGTGATCCAAGCCGTTGAATCTGGCTTTGTTTTTTTGTGTATCCCCGTTGTGTTTTGTGTTATATTCGGTACAAAGGCGACCTCCAGGGGTCTCGGAGTTTGTAGCTTCACCGTCAGCAATATTGCACCAAACGCTGTTGCAAAGGAGGCTGTTGCAAAGAGGGTTAGGCGCGGAGACCAAGATCGCTTTTTACGTGGTGGTGCGCTCAGTATCTGGCTTCGTAGCCCCTCCCAATGGCTTTGTGAGGCAGGTAGGCTCGTAGTCCTTAGTTGTGCCACTCCGATTAGAAGCTGCTCGTACTCGGTAGCGGCGTGTTGGCACGCTTCACACGTTGGCAGGTGGAGTGCGATCTGATAGGTCTCTTGCTCATTGAGCCTCTGGGCAGCATAGTCCCAAAGCTGGCTTTGGATTTTGGAACACGAGGGTGCATTTCTCATCGCCCTCACCTCTCTTTCAGTTGGGAGTGTACCCGCTCTCGCATCGCCTGCCGCGCCCTAAAGACGCGTAACTTGGCGCTGGCACGGCTACATCCCAAGATGGATGCCATAATATCGTAATCGTGCCCCTCAACCTCGTGGAGCAGAAAGGCTTCTCGCAAGGTAGTGGGCAAACCTTTGAGGGTTTGAAGGATCAATTCTGTGGTGTGGGAACGCTCTACTTGAACGGCAGGGTCGTTTTCAGTCATAGTATGTTGGCAATGGTTCGTTGCCAATTCTGAGTCGTACTGGACTTTGCGCCGATCCCAAGACCGTAACCTATCTCGGCATAGATTGGCACAGATTTTGAGGAGCCATGTCTGCACACTGGCATCTCTCCGAAAGCCTCCTATGCCCTGCCAAGCCCGTAGAAACGTCTCTTGCTTGATGTCGTCGGCGTCCTCACGCTGTCCCAAAATGTGGTAGGCATAGCGGTACACCTGTTGCCCGTGCAGCGTGTAGAGCACCTCGAACGCCTCGAGGTCTCCTTGCTGGCAACGTGCAACAATGTCGGTTTCTGTTCGTACCATTATGGCTTCATAAGGAGCCTGCATCCTACCTTGTCTCCTTCGCTCATTCGGTTAGACGGAAGCACAGGCTAAGCGTATTAGGCTTTTCGCGCTTTATCTCAAATATTCCAGAACCCGATACCCTTTTCCACTAAAAAAGGATACAATGCAGAGAGGCTATCTCTGTAGGGGGGCGAGTATGAGTAGGAGTAGAGGAATTTGGGTGTTGGGGTGTTTTGTAGTGATGAGTATGGTTGCAGGGTGTCTGTTCCCCTTCCAAAAACAAAGGAATTTGGCACAAGCGGAAGTCCGAAGCAATTCAACAGTCACACTGCGCGTAAAAACGGGATTGGAAGTCTTTATCGCATCCGGCTTTCGTGCCCTGCAAGGCAAGCGAATCGGTTTAGTGACCAATCCAACAGGAATCACCTCAGACTATCGAACCAATATTGATGTATTGGCAAAATCCAAGGCGATTAAACTCGTCGCGCTCTTCGCGCCAGAGCACGGAGTACGCGGAGATGCGCTGGCGGGGGAAGAGGTAGGCAACTCGAAAGACGCTTTGACCGGGATTCCTGTTCATACGCTCTACGGTGCGACTCGCAAGCCCACGCCTGCCATGCTGAAAGGGATCGACGCGCTCGTTTTTGATATTCAAGATATTGGAGCGCGATCCTATACCTATATTAGCACACTGGGACTCTGTATGGAGGGGTGCGCCGAAAACGGTATCCCGCTCTATGTGTTAGATCGACCCAATCCCAATGGAGGTGAACGGGTCGAGGGAAATATTACAGAGCCTGCTTTTCGCTCTTTTGTGAGCAAATACCCTACCCCCTATGCTCATGGCATGACCGTGGGAGAGTTTGCGAAGATGATCAATGGCGAAGGATGGCTTGGGGGGGGCAAGAGGTGTGACCTCACCGTGATACCCCTTGAAGGCTGGAATAGGGGAATGACATGGGAGGAGACGCGATTGCCTTGGGTTAGCACTAGCCCCCATATTCCCACTCCTGAAACCGCCATGCACTATCTCGCCACGGGAATTGTGGGAGAGCAACCCACTCTGAATATCGGAGTGGGATACACACTTCCCTTTGCAATGGCAGGCGCACCGGGGCTTTCGGCACATCGCATGGCGCAAGAGTTGAATGGCAGGCACATCCCCGGCGTCTATTTTCGTCCTGCCTATTGGCAACCTTTCTATGCTGCCTATCAAAACAAGCCCTGCGCGGGAGTGCAGATACACTATACAGATAAGCGCAAGGCGGAACTGACCCGAATCAACTTTGAACTGATGGACGTGACCCGAAAACTGAATCCCCGCTTGAACTTCTTTCCACCGGGGCGTGCCGCCATGTTCGATAAAGTGTGTGGAACCGATAAAGTCCGTCGTATGTTTCAACAAGGACGCTCTGCTTCGGAGATTTGGCAGGTCTGGAATGCCGATGCGTCGGCTTTTCGGCGTCAACGGGAACCCTACCTCATTTATAAATGATGAAACAGCTATTTGATCCCATTCAAGTGGAGGTGTGGCGTAATCTTCTCTCTGCCATTGCGGAAGAGATGGGCGCAACCCTCGAAAGAACCGCATACTCTCCCAATATCAAGGAACGGCTCGATCACTCGTGTGCGGTGTTTGATGTGCAGGGGAGGCTTTTGGCACAGGCGGCACATATCCCTGTCCATTTGGGAGCCATGCCTCTCATGCTGAAGACACTCCTACCGCGTGTCCAGTGGTTTCCAGGAGTGATGTGGCTTTGCAACGATCCTAGAGTGGGGGGAACACACCTCCCCGACCTCACGCTTGTGGCACCCGTATATATTACGCCAACAGAGGATTCGAGTTTCTCTGGAAAAGTGCTGATAGGCTTCGTTGCCAGCCGTGCCCATCATGCCGACATTGGAGGGTTATCGCCGGGATCGTTACCTCTCTCCACAGAACTCTACCATGAGGGCTTGATACTCTCCCCTGTGCGACTTGTTGTTCGAGGGCGCGTGCAAGAGGATATTCAAGACTTGGTTTGTGCAAACTCGCGCACGCCTCAAGAGCGACGCGGCGATCTCTCTGCACAGGTTGCCGCGAATGAGACAGGCATGCGCCGCTTTCGGGAATTAGTGACTCAATATGGATATGTTCGCTTTCAGCAACGCGCTCAGGAGACTCTTATATATGCCGAAGAGGTTCTCAGACGCGCTCTTTCTGAACTTCCTCTAGGCACACACTCTGCTACAGATTATTTGGACGGAGATGGAGTGGAAGAGACGCCAATTCCTATTCGAGTGACTGTACAGCACACCAAAGCGGGAGAGGTCACCTTCGATTTTGCGGGAAGTGCCAAGCAGGTGCGTGGCTCCCTCAACGCGACGGAGGCGATCACACGGTCGGCGTGCTACTATGTCGTTCGTTGCCTAGTTGAGGAGGAGATTCCAACCAATGAGGGGTGTTTTGCGCCCGTGCATGTGATCGCGCCAGAAGGGACTATCGTTAATGCACGATTTCCTGCTGCGGTTGCTGCTGGAAATGTGGAGACCTCCCAACGAATCGTCGATGTGTTGTTACAGGCATTGGCGAAGTTTGCTCCAGAGCGGATACCTGCTTCCAGTCAAGGCACAATGAATAATATCACGATTGGGGGCAACAGTGCAGAGGGAAGACCCTTCGCCTATTACGAGACTCTGGCGGGAGGGGCAGGCGCATCTCCCACTACATCAGGAGCCTCCGCGATACACTCGCACATGACCAACACGCGGAATACCCCGGTGGAGTCTCTCGAAACGCATTATCCTCTACGGGTATTGGAATACTCCATCGCTGAGGGGACAGGCGGGGAGGGAATGTATCAGGGTGGGGAGGGTATCCTCCGCCGTATTCAACTCTTGACGGAAGCCCGCATCTCTCTCCTCACCGAAAGAAGAACGATCCCTCCTCCTGGCTTGAACGGAGGTGGAGCGGGCAACACTGGACGGAATAGTCTGCTTCTTCCTGATAAAACGCACCTCACTCTCCCCAGTAAATGGTCGGAAACCTGCCCGAAAGACTCCATTCTCACCATTCAAACACCCGGCGGAGGGGGTTGGGGAAAGAGGAGTGTGGACTAATCGCGCCGAAATAGGAAGATAGCGCAGGTTTCACGCCAAGCACTGCCTAATAACGATAGTATCCGCAAAACATGAGAGGAAGACAAATGGCACTGGAAAGACGCACATTAGGGCGCACGGGACTCTCCGTGACAGCTTTGGGATATGGGGCAATGGAGGTACGAGGCTCCCGGATTTGGGGAGGACGTGCAGTAACCGAGCATCAAGCAGATACAATCCTCAATGCCGTGTTGGACTCAGGAATCAACTTCATCGATACCGCGAACGACTACGGACGCAGTGAAGAGTTCATTGGGAAGTTTATTTCGGCACGGCGTAGCGAATACTATCTTGCCACCAAATGCGGCTGTACGGTCGTTCATCGGGATGAACACACAGACGATACGCCTCACGTGTGGACGCGCGAGAACCTCTTCCGGGGATTGCACGAGAGCCTTGAGCGGATGAAAACCGACTATGTAGATATTATGCAACTGCATAACCCCAGTGTCGAGCAAGTGGAACAGGGTGACTTGATCTCTGTGCTTCAAGAGATGAAACAGCAGGGCAAAGTGCGTTGGATCGGTTGCTCCTCCACACTTCCCCATATCGAGACCTATATCTCTTGGGGACTCTTTGATGTCTATCAGATACCCTATTCTGCACTAGAGCGCGTCCATGAGAACACGATCACAAAGGCGGCACTCTCTGGGGCAGGAATTATCGATAGGGGAGGGGTAGCACGAGGAGAGCCTGGCGTAGGGCTTGGTAACACCGACCGCTGGAAGACCTATGAAGCGGCAAAGATGGATGAACTGAGAGAAGAGGGCGAGTCGAGAACCACGTTCCTACTCCGATTCTTGCTCAGCCACCCAAACATTCATACGACTATTGTTGGAACCCTGATTCCCGAACACCTTGCAGATAATGTGAAGGTTGCAGAGCAGGGCACTCTCTCAGCAGAGGTCTATGCCGAAGCCAAACGACGGCTCGATGCTGCGGGAGAGAAACCGGTTTAACCGGAGAGAGGGGCAGCGATGATTCTGCAAAAAACCTCATTATTGTGGATTCTCCTTCTGCTCTTGGGAGGAACTGTGGCACAGGCAGACCGCCGGCAGTCTCCCCAAGTAGGAGACGAAGCTCAGCGCGTGCTCACGCTTCTGCGCCAAAATTGTCTCTCCTGTCATGGGGCACAAAGGATGTCTGGGCTTGACCTCCGAAGCCGTGAGAGCCTTCTTCTGGGTGGGAAACGGGGCAGCGCTGTTGTGCTGGGCAAGCCGGAAGCAAGTCTCCTCTACAATGCTGTTGCCGGTAAATCCAAACTCCAAATGCCACCGGGGAAAAGACTTGCGCCTGCCGATATCGCTACGATGAAGGCATGGATTCAGCGTGGAGCCAAGTGGAGTGGGGGCAAGCAGTCCGAGATGCTTCACTGGTCATTTCGTCCTGTCGTGCGCCATGCTCTCCCAAAAGTGAGGGCGCAGGCATGGGCAAAGAACCCCATCGACTCCTTTGTTTTGGCGAAACTAGAGGCAAAGGGGCTGAAGCCCGCCCCTTATGCAGATAAAAGAACCCTCATTCGGCGTGCCTATTTCGATCTTCTCGGTTTGCCTCCCTCCCCGGAGGAGGTCGAGGCATTTGCCAAAGACTCCTCCCCAAAAGCGTGGGAAAAACTGGTAGACAGACTCCTCTCTTCGCCGCTCTATGGGGAACGATGGGCTAGACATTGGCTCGATCTTGCCCGTTATGCTGAAAGTAACGGCTTCAAGAGCGATGAAAAACGACCCCAGGCTTGGCGCTATCGCGATTATGTGATTCAAGCGCTCAATGCCGATAAACCGTTTGATAGATTCATCAAAGAGCAGCTAGCGGGAGACGAACTCTATCCCAATTCGCTTGAAGCGCGTGTCGCAACGGGATTTAATACCCACTTCCCCGATGAGAGCAACGCGCAAGACCTCCGCCTTCGACGGCAGGATATTCTCAACGATATCACCGATACCATTGGTTCGAGCCTCCTTGGGCTAACCCTTGGCTGTGCAAGATGCCACGACCATAAGTACGACCCCATTAGTCAAAAAGACTACTATCGTATTCAGTCGTTCTTTGCTGGAATGCGCCCTCGTGAAGATATTGTTCTCCTCTCAAAACAGGAGCATAACGACTGGCTACAACGCCAACAGGTATGGGAGAGTAAAACGGAGACTATGCGGACAAGGCTCGCGGCTTTGGAATCTCCGGTTCGGAAGCAGTTCTATGAGAATCGGAAAGCCAGATTCCCAAAAGAGGTGCAGGAGGCGATTGATACCCCCGATGCGAAGCGCACTTCACTTCAACGTTTGCTCTTTCATAAGGCATTGCCCCAGTTGGAACTCTCACCAGAGGATGTTGCCAATGGGATAAACGGTGCCAAAAAAGAGCTAAAGCTGGAGTGGAATGAGCTTCAGAAGCAACTGAGTTCCTACCAAACGATTCAACCCACCGCCTTACCGCTGGCACAGGGGATCAATGATGTTGGGGAGCAGGTCCCTACAACCTATCTCTTGGCGGGAGGCTCACATATTAAGCCTCTGGGCGAAGTCTCTCCCGGCTTCCTCTCAGTAGTGACCACAGCATCCCCTCAGATTACCCCTATCACTTCTCAAAGTAGCGGACGCCGTGCCGTGCTTGCCGAGTGGATCGCAAGCACGCAAAACCCACTTACGGCGCGGGTGATCGTAAATCGACTGTGGCACTATCACTTTGGGAGTGGAATTGTCGCGACCCCTAGTGACTTTGGAAGCACAGGGGAACGCCCTTCACATCCTGAGCTATTAGACTGGCTCGCCTCTGAGTTTGTGAACCGTGGTTGGAGCCTGAAGCAGATGCATCGCCTCCTGATGAACTCCGCAACCTATCAGCAGGCGTCGAACGCAGTGACTAAGGGCGCAAATTCCGATCCTGAAAATCGTTTGCTGTGGCGTTTTCCACGCAGGCGCGTGGAAGGTGAAATAGTACGAGACTCGGTGTTGACGGTGAGTGGAGAGCTTGTCTTGAAGCAGGGAGGCATAAGCGTGATGCCACCGCTTCCAAAAGATGTGACCACACGAGGGGGCTGGAAAGATGCCACCAAGCCAGAGGAGCGCAACCGACGTAGCATCTATGTCTTTGTGAAGCGTAATCTGCGCTACCCGCTCTTTGCCGCCTTCGATATGCCAGACACACACGAAGCCTGCTCTCGCCGTCAAATGACCATCACACCGCTTCAGTCGCTCTTGCTCTTGAATGAGGAGACACTACTCGAATCGGCAAAAGCGTTTGCAGAACGCGTGCTTCGTGAAACCGGAGCCGATACAAAACGTCAGATAGAACAGGCATGGCGTATTGCGTTTCAACGTCTCCCCGATTCTCAGGAGCGAGCTTCGGCGGAAGCCTTCTTGAATCGCCAAGCGGAGACCGTTGCAAAACGCCTTGAGCGCAAAGAGAGGGTACTTGTGCCAAAAGAGCTTCCCCAATCGCTCTCTGTGGCGCAAGGGGTTGCCCTTGTTGATCTCTGCCATGCACTACTAAACACGAATGAGTTCGTTACGCTAGAGTAGAAATGAGGCTTTGAATGAGATTGAGATACAGCGCGTTGATCGTCATGCTCTCCACTGCTGGAATAATGGGTTCTCTGGTAGCATCACAGGCGCAGATCACCAAAACCCCTGCGGGGTATGTCTTCAAGCGAAAATTCGCGCAGGGAATGAAGATAGGCTTTGTGATAAATATGCAGATGAATGTTGCTGGATTGCCAAAAAACATGATGGGCAATATGCCGTCAGATGCGAAAATCACGACGGGCTTCAACCTCACGGTGAAAGAGGTTCAAGGGGACACTGCAAAGGTTTCCATTACCACAGACCCAACAATGATGAACGGCAAGCAGCAGCAGGCGGGAACGACGAACGAATCCTCCATGAAACTCACTGGTGGAAACATCGGTGTCAAGGACGATTTCACCAACGTTATTTTGCCACAGAAGCCTATCAAAGAGGGTGAGAAATACTCGCTTGGTGGTTCGACGCAGGGTCCGAAATGCCAATTTGTTGGTATGAAAACCGTGAATGGGAAACAGGTTGCTGTGATCGTGATGAACTACAATCGCAATGAGAATTCCAAGGCTCAAGGCGATATGAAGATGAACGTAGTTGCCACGGCTCTTGTGGATGTCACAGATGGCTGGCCCCTCTCTCTCGTCGTTCGTGGCGGTGTGAATGGCAAACAGAAGGAAGCCAATTTTAACGCCTCCTTCAACTCAAACCTTGCGCGCAAACCCTAGTACAGGAGAAACTTTCCAGCTTATGATTCGTCCTGTTTGCCTCCTTTTGGGGCTAGGAGCACTGCTCTCTTTAGCCCCTCCCGCAATCTCTCAAATTACCTCTTCGAATGAGGGCTACCTTTTTCGTATGAAGTTCAAGCAGGGGAGCCATACACATTACCGAATGCAGACCCACGTCTCACTCGGTCAGTCGCGCCAAGTGCTGACTGGTGCCTCGTCCAACCTGATCGATCTTGTGGTCAAACGGGTGGACAGCGCCGTCACAACTATCGAAATGACCGATAGCATAGAGCAACGGCGAGCCAAACCACGCCGAATCTCAACTCGAACTATTACTGTAGACCCTTTGGGAAAGGTGGATGGGAAGCCTCTTGGCGGAGCTGTCTTCAGTATGGTGCTGCCAGAGAAGCCCGTGAAAGTTGGGCAGTCGGTCACGATTCGCCTTTCTGGAGCGGAGGGGAGTGGAGAAGTTGTGCACCATATACTCCAGTTTGTTGGGGTACAAATGGTAGACAAGCTCAGGGTTGCACATTGGAAATTAACAACGGCAGGAAAAGGGGTTGCCCAGTATAAAGGGGAGGGCGATCTCTTCTTTGATATGACAGATTGCTCTTTGTATCGCTCTAAGGTGGTGTTACAGGCGCCCATCGAGCAAGAGGGTAAAACCCAGCGACTGGTCTCAACGACGGAGATCAAGCGACTATAACGGAGAGGTGATTGAGGTCATGCGAAGAAGACTATTTGTCCTCATTGGAGCGTTTCTGCTGTTGGGTACGAAGGGATTCGCACAGCAGAAGCGTATTAATGTGCTTGTTGTTGCGGGAGGGCAAGGGGCATTTCAGACCCCTGTCTTCGCGAGTTTGCCCGGCGGAGGTAAGTATTCCAGCGGCAGATTGGTACTAAAACAGGGCAACGCGGAGATTCCCGCTCAGCTCTTCTTTGAGGGTAAGACCGCCCGCATTGGGTTTCTCGTGCCTCAAATGGCTCCCAACGAACGGCGTGTCTATACTCTGGAGACACGTAAGCCTTTCCGTCAAAAATCCCAATGGGCAGAGGTTCGGCTCGTTGCAGATGCGATTGAAATACACTTGCAAGAGCGACAACCGAACGAGACCAATTACGCCTACCGCCTTTTTACCCGCTACCTCACTCAAAGCAGACCAAACAAGCCCTTCTTCTATCCACTCCTCTCTCCCGACTCTGAGCCTCTTACGCGGCGTTGGCCCCTAGAGCAAGTCGCGACAGACACGCATGATCATCCGCACCATCGAGGACTATGGTTCACGCATGGAGAGGTCAATGGAATCGACTTTTGGAGTGAAGAGCCTCGCGCGGGGCGCACGGCACACGACCGCCTTGAGGATTATCAGAGCGGTGAAGTCTTCGCCCGATTTGTGGCTACTACACAGTGGATTGCGCCCAATAAGGAGATCGTTGCTACCGACACACGCACCGTTCTTGTCTATCCGCTCCCAAATGGGGATCGACTGATGGATTTTGAGGTTGTTCTGCGCCCAAAGGGGGGAGAGCTTCTATTGGGCGATACCAAAGAGGGTTCCTTTGGACTCAGAGTTCCCGATGCTTGGGCGCCCGATAAAAAGCAAGGCGGGCATATTCTTAATGCGCGGGGACAAAAAGACGCTGCTCTCTGGGGGAAACCAGCGGAGTGGGTGGATTATTGGGGGAAGCTAAAGGACAAGAACTACGGAATTGCACTCTTCGATCACCCCAATAACCTCCGACACCCTCAAACATGGCACACACGCACCTACGGACTCTATGCGGTGAACCCTTTTGGTCTGCACGATTTTGGGAGGGGCGAGAAAGGGACAGGGAACTATGCCATCCCTGCCAACGGCAGTATGACGTTACGCTATCGTCTGCTCTTTCATCGAAACGATACGGAGGCAGGTAAAGTGAAAGAATCGTTTGAGGGCTACGCCGATCCGCCCAAAGTGACAGTGCAGTAGGTTTCCTATAGTCCGATGTGTTTTGTGGTTTCAAATCGGCGGAAGAAAGCCTCGAAGCTTGGGGCGCGTTTGAGGGGCAGAGAGATTTTGTTATTGCCTACCGTGGAGAGATAGCCTCCATGTACCACGTTAAGAGTGCTGTGCATTTCTTGTGCGAATGTGGGGGCAGGCACTAAGCCGCGTGCACACGCCAGAAAATGAGAAAGAGCCTCGGCGACACGCCTCTCAGGAGTGCTCTCCTCAAAAATCTCGACCACTTCGACGCGCCCCGCTTTGTGTATTGTGATAGTTGGGGCTGTTGAGGTGGCGTGGCGTGTGCCAGAGCGTGCTATAAACTCAAGTTGTGCCTGTGTACCTGTAAAAAGATACCGCTCACCCGGATAGGCAGAGCGTGTGCGGGATGCGCTGAGGGTCACCTGTGCGCGATCAAAAGAGATGAGGAGAGTTCCTAGAGGAGCCTCTTCCGGCTTCTGGCGTTTTGCCGAGATATTCTCTTTCCGAAATGCAACCACATCACCACTCACCGTCATTGGCTCTCCGAACCAACCTTGAAACCGATCTACCGACTGGCAGAGGATGTGTTGGAGAAGCAGGTCTTCCTCGATGTCGTCCACCCCGTTCTCCATGATTGCCACCTCACCCATGGGAAGACTCCACTCTCCGCGCACATGCCGCAAATCCCCCAAGCTACCCTCTGCTAATATTTTTGTTACTGCCTCAAATGCGGGATCGAAGCGACGGGGCAACATGGGCATGAGGAGCGTCTCTTGCTCTTGTGCAAGGCGAATTAATTCCTCCTGCTCTTTGAGGCTATAGGCAAAAGGTAGCTCACACAGAACACCGATTCGATTCTCCAAACAGGCTTTGATGGTACTCTGGCGTAGGCGGAGAGGTATGGGAAGTATCATGGCGTCCACTGCGGGAGGTTGTGCGAGAAAGTCCCCAAAGCTAGGCATGAACTCTGGCTTTGCGCCCATTTGTCGCGCCCAAGAGCGTGCTAAACGCACATCCGAATCGATGATAACGGCAAGGGAAGAGGCAGGGAGTGGCGAAACAAGTGCGCCGTAGCGGAGGCGCGTGGTGAGGACACCGTAAACTCCGACTCGCAAAGGCTCGGCGGCAGGGGGAGACTGCGAGTCTGATTCCGTGGTATGGCTGGGATTCATGTACTCCTCAAGTAGGCGGAGTTCACCTTCTAGTAGACCTTAAACGGTGGGGCTACTCAATGGAAATAGGAGATTCTTCGGCAGTACCAGAGTCGATGGAGGCACGCATCACGATGGCGGGGAAATTCGCCATGAGGATATGAGAATATTGTCCATTAACTTCGAGGGAATAGCCATGAGAATAGAAAACCTGTCCACAACAGGGGCAAGTCGTGACAATCGGACCGGCAGGATCACGAGGAGGAGGCTCTAAATGGCGACCCATGATACAGGTAACTGGTTGTGAATAGCGTGACAGTCGTGCCATCGTTAAAGATTGCCTTTCTGTGTGCGAACGAGGAATTTCTCCTAGGTTCTCACGGTTCTATATGTATTATACAGTACTATTCTTGCGGTGAGCAACCATTTCATTAGGTAAGTAAAGGTTTTTCTAGTATTTTTTTTAGGATACTCCTATTCTTACTTGGTAGACAGAGTTATATGTTTTTTGGTTGTTGCTCCGTGTTGTCTGTTATTGATGGTGGAAGCGTCAAAAGTGCTTCCAAAAGATCGATTGCGCCCTGCTTATCCAAAGGCTCATTATTGTTTCCACACTTGGGAGATTGGACACATGAGGGGCAGCCTTCCGCGCAGGGACACTCTGCGATCATCGCCTTTGTGGAGAGAAGTAGCGTGGGAAGGTCGGGGTAGGTTCCCTCCGCGATACCCACTCCACCGGGGTAGGCGTCATAGACGAAAATAGTCGGCAGGTTGGTGTCTGGGTGTGCAGGATGAGAGACGCCTCCCAAGTCCCAACGGTCACAGGTGGCAAGGAGCGGCATCATTCCGATCAGGGAGTGCTCTATGGCATGAATGCTTCCTGCGAGGTCGTTGTTGTCCAGCAGGAACGGTAGCCAGACACTGTCGGGAACCGTGAACCAGAACGCCTCTGTCTCGAAGGTTTGCTCTGGCAAATCGAGATCGATTATCTCCAAGACTTCGTCTGTGAAGAGCCTCTTTTTTCGGAAACCAACCACTTGGTTCGTGACCACCACCTCCCCAAAATGCATCTCCATGCTAGCGTGTGGAGCGGAATCTTTGGTGGAGAGTACGAGAATGTGCGAACTTTCCCGTGCCTCCGTGTAGTATTGTGCCTCAATGGGGCGCACATAGGCGGTCTTCGCGCCAATATCCAAATCCTCCACTTCGTAGGTCTCGCCAAGATGGAGGTATATCGCGCCCTCATGGAGGGTCTTGAAGGCGATACTTCCTTCCACTGTTCCCAAGAGCCGATCATTCAGTTCTCGGTTTAGGATACGGAACGTGGAGTCCGATGCCGAGCGGATATTGACCTGTGCGGCAGGGTAATCTGCGCCTGCGTAGTGGAATCGTTCCCGCCGATAAAACAGTTTGCCTTGCTCCACAAGGTTGTCTAGGGTGGAGGAGGCATTTTTTCCAAAGAGGGGCAACTCTTCACGGGAGAGGGACCGCTCATAGGCGGCGCAGAGCAAGTGTTGTCCCAGTATCCGCCGGTTATTGGGGTCAACGATACCTTTCTCATGTGCTTTCCCAAAAAAATATTCGGGATGACGCATCAGAAACTGATCGAGGGGGTTGTCTTGAGCAATGAGTAATGAGAGTGCGGGCTTGGCGTTTCGCCCTGCGCGTCCCGCCTGTTGCCATGTGCTTGCGATGGTTCCAGGATAGCCTGTCATCACTACTGCGTCCAGCCCCCCAACGTCGATGCCTAGCTCTAGGGCATTCGTCGCTGTCACCCCTAATATATCACCATCAAACAGCCCACGTTCAATTTTGCGACGCTCCTCCTTCGTGTAACCGCTTCTGTAGGCTGCAATGCGCTCTGTCAGCTCAGGGGCGTGTAGAGCGAGTTCTGCACGTGCATAGCGCAATATCAGTTCTGCACTCTTGCGTGCTTTCGTGAAGGTGATATTCCGTACTTTTTGTGTGACGAGGTCTGTAAAGAGGCTTGTTGCTTCGCTATGTGCGCTACGGCGTTTGGAGAGTTCTGCGTCTATGAATGGGGGGTTCCAAAAGGCGAAGACACGGTAGCCCGAAGGCGCCCCATTTTGATCGATCAGGGTTGCTTTCTCTATGCCCGTCAAGCGTTCCGTGAGTTCAAGGGGGTTGGCGATGGTGGCAGAGCAACAGAGAAAGCGCGGGCTAGCCCCGTAATGAGCACAGAGCCGCCGCAGACGCCGCAAAATATGGGCAACGTGCGCTCCAAAGACACCCCGATAGGTGTGCATCTCGTCTATGACTACATACTTCAGGTTCGCGAGAAAGCCGCTCCATGTCGTATGATAGGGCAGAATTCCGAGGTGGAGCATATCGGGATTGGTGAGAACAATCTGCGCGCCTCGTTTGACATACCGTCGGTCGGAGGAGCTGGTATCGCCGTCATAGGTTGCGTGGCGCAGGGTGGGAAATAGCCCAAAGTCGTCCAGTTTTCCCAGTTGATCTTGGGCAAGGGCTTTGGTGGGAAAGAGATAGAAGGCGCGTGACTTGTTGTCGTTTAGAACGGCATCGAGGACGGGGATATTATAGCAAAGAGTCTTTCCGCTGGCGGTCGCGGTCACGGTAGTGACATGGTTTCCTGCCCGTGCCGCGTTGATTGCTCCCGCTTGGTGGACGTAATAGTCCCGTATCTCCAGTTTTTCCATACAGTCCTGCAAAGTTGGATGCAGGGGCGCGTCCAGTAGCCCATACTCTGCCGGACGGGGGAGAATACGGTGTGTGTGGGCTATCTGACCACGAAAAAACGAGGCTTCGCGCAGATGCTTGAGATATTCATCAATTTCCATGCTCTGCTTTGGCGTCTTGCTCTTTATATTTTGCCTTCAGGTACTCGACAAACTTCACAAAAAAGTAGCTACTGTAGTAGAGGAGGAGGATTGAGACGGACATCAGCCCCATTGTGATATAGTCGTTTGAGGGAACCAGCATCGCGCCCAACGTTGCCAAAACGATTCCCCAACGCCACGATTTCAATAGTCCCTTTGAGGTTACTATTCCGACGAACGACAATCCCATCAGCACGACGGGCAACTGGAAGACGAGTCCAAATACCGCCATGAGCTTAACAAAAAAGATCATATAGGTAGTGGGGTCTTGCATAACAACGGCGGGCTGAGGGTAGTTATCTACAAAAGAGAGGAACCAGTGCATAGCGTAGAACATGGTTCTATAGCCGAGAGAGACTCCTGCTGCGAGAAATAGCACAGATAAGGGAGCCAGCAAGCGAAAAGGACGCCGTTCCTTTGGGGTGAGGGCAGGCATGATAAACAGTGACATCTCCCACACCACAAACGGGGTCGCGAGCACCAATCCGAAGATGAAGCTCATGGTGAGTTGACCCATGAAGGGGTCAAAGAAGTTCTTGAATACCGTTGAGCTGAGCGGGATCATCGAGGGGTGATCGTAGAGGTAGTGAATGTCCTTGACGAGACGATTGTAATCCTCTTTGGTGGGCGCAGAGGTGGTTATTTCCTTGCTCAATAGCCCCTGAGGATTGATGATCTTGGTGCGCGCTCTGTTTTGAATCTCCATTTCTGCGTGTAGCGGAAAGTAGAGCTTTGCGTATATCTGCGGGAAGTAACTGTACGCCACTATCGCACCAAGCACAAGGAACAGAAAGGATCGCATGATTCGCGATCTCAACTCCCCCAAGTGCGCGGTGAGTTCCATCCGCTTCTCTTCGTTCTTCGACTGCTTGCTAGTTGTCTCGTCAGTTGGCATCGTGTATTATCTTATCTCGTGTAGAACGCCATTGTGGGCATTCTGTTGCGAACCGTTAGGGGTTCTTGGGGGGCGCAGGCTTATCGCTTCCATCCTTATTGCCCTCTGGCGTGGGGGCTTTACCACCCGCCTCTGGCAGAAGGAGCTCAAGCGGCTTGGGAGCATCTGTGCGCCCGTAGATAGTCGTGCTACCAAAATAGGCTGCCCAGCCGTACCATTCGCTCAAGTGCCCGTCGATACGGGTGAGGGCTTTACCTTTGAGGGGACCACTCTCCGCTCTTCCTTCAAAGTCCCACACACTTCCCGTCTCTTTATCGGTATAGTGAATGGTTCCATCGCTCTCTTTCTTGAGCGTGAATGTTAGTATTTTACCCTCTACTTTGCGAGAATAGGCGACGGCGGTGTCGTTCTCTTCGTCATAGAACGCGACGATCTCTTGCCCCTGTATTGTCTCCTGAGCCACGCCTCCCGCATCTTTCAACTTCACCAGAGGGTAGCAGTGATATGTGGTTTTAGGTTTGTCTTTGGGACTGTTTGGGTCTGTAATAATGACTCCTAGCACCATATCCCAGGGACTCATACGGGCATCACCCTGCACGAGGCTTGTGCGGAAATACCGTTGTGGAAACCCTTTCTTTGTTCCCCGATAGAGCTTATCCCCGCGTGGCGTGTAGTTTGCTACATAGGGCGTATCGGGTGACATTACGAGGGTGTCTGGGTAGAGTTGCTTCCATTTCTTCCATGTGGTATCGGTCATTGGAGCCGTTTTCAGTACCGCACCAACCATTGAACCACGAATAGCGCGTCCTCCCACCTGTAACCAAACGCTTTCGCTTCCTCGGTCAAACATGGTGACTACCCCATTATACAGCCCAAAGAAGTCAAATTCCAGAGGCTTTCCATTCACGACGGGATCAAACCTGATCCCTGTATTGCAGACGATTCAATAAGTGACGGTAACAAATGCCTCGGTTCCATCCTCTTTTTTGATCTTGTCATTGACGATATGGTGCCACCAGACATAGCGCATGGGGTAGGCGCGTGCCTGTCCATTCATTGTAAAGCCAAGAATGTAGTCCTCATCATCCAAAAAATCGACTTCGGAGGCTTTCACCATTTTGGGGCTATCCATCGCACGAAACGGAACTTTGGTGCGCCCGTCCCACAACGCGCCGGGCTTGATGTCGGAGGCGTACTTCTCTTTATCTGCCTCTTGAGCCTGTGCAAACGAGATGTTTGGAGACTCTACTAGAAGTAGTGCAAACAGTACCGATTTCAGTAGCATTTTCATGCGAGGTATCTCCTTGAGTGCGTGGGTAGGCTATTGGCGTAGACGTGGGTCAAAGGCGTCACGAAGAGCATCACCCAAAAAGTTGACTACCATGACGGTAACGGCGAGCATGAGAGCAGGAACGAGTAATAGCCACGGCTTTGAGTTGAGATAGCGTAGAGAATCGTTGATCATCGTTCCCCAACTAGGAAAGGGAGGCTGAACTCCAAGTCCCAAAAAGGAGAGCGTCGCTTCTGCCAAGATAACGGTTGCAACGTCCTGTGTTATCTGTACGATGATGGGACCAGAAAGGTTTGGCAAAAGATGGCGTAGCAGTATATCACGCTCTTTTACGCCTGTTGCTCGCGCCGCCTCGATAAACTCTTTCTCCCTTAGTCCCAGTGCCTGTCCTCGCACAAGCCTTGCGATTCCGGGCCACCCCACGATTCCAAGCGCAAAGAAGAGGGGTCCAAAACTGAGCCAGCCGGGGAGTGCTTGATTTCCAGAGCGAATGATCGCCGTGAGGAGAATAGCAAGCAGGAGGTCTGGAAAGGCAAACATGATATCGGTCAGGCGCATCAAAAAGAGATCGGTTTTGCCCCCACGATACCCCGCTACCAACCCCAAACTGATCCCGATGAGTGCCTCAAGGACTATGACTACTGCGGTAACGCCGAGAGAGACTCTTGCGCCAAAAAGGAGGCGGCTCAGTATATCACGCCCGATCTCGTCTGTTCCAAGCCAGTGGTGCGAGTCGGGAGGGGAGGGCGTCACTGCATAGCGTTGTGTGTCTTGAAAGTCATAGGGATAACGGGTCAGAAAGTTTGCTCCAAGCGCAACAAACAGCAAAAGGGCGAGATAGAGCAGACAGATTTTGGCGACGGGATTGCGCCGTAGCCTCTGAATCGCATCCGCAGTGGGGCTTTGTGCAGGTGTCTCTTGGGAGGCGCTGGTTGTGGTCATTGTTTCGCCTCCTGAGATCGGATTCGTGGGTCTACCATGCCGTACATTACATCAATCGCAAGATTTACAAGAATATAGAGCGTGGCGACAAGAACCGTCATCCCTTGAATTACAGGGTAGTCCCGCTTCGTAATGGAGTTGATGGACTCGTAGCCGATTCCGGGAACGCGGAATATCGTCTCCACCACAAAAGAGCCACTGAGGAGCGCACCGAATACAGTTCCCATCACTGTTAAGACGGGTATGACCGCGTTCTTTATTCCGTGCTTCCATACCGCCTTACCGCGCGAAAGCCCTTTTGCGATAGCGGTTCGCAGGTAATCCTGTCGCAGTACATCCAGCAAAGAAGAGCGCATAAATCGTGCCAGAATCGCGGCAGAGCGTGCGCCTAGCGTGATCATGGGCAGGATTGTGTGCGATGGAGAGGTCCAGCTATCGATGGGGAGCCAGCGCAACTGTACCGCAAACACAAGTATCAACAGCGGACCCATCACGATGCTTGGAATAGAGACAAGCGCCACAACAACGAGCATTGCTAGGCGATCAAACCATGTGTTGTGGTAGAGCGCCGCGAAGATGCCAATTGGAATTCCGAGTACAATGGCAAAGAGGAGCGCCTGCCACGCCAATTGTGCCGTCACCGGAAAGTCGGTTCGTATCATCGCCGTAATGGATTGACCGCCCCGCTGAAACGATTTCCCAAAATCTCCATAGCGAACCATGTTCCACACATAGTCGGTGTACTGCACCAGTACGGGTTTGTCCAACCCATACTGGTGCTTCAATTGCTGAATGACGGCGGGGGATGCCTTGTCGCCTGCAATGATCTCAACGGGTCCTGAAGGAGCCAATCGTGCCACTACAAACACCAAGAAACTGATGGCGAGTAGCGACGGTATCGCCAAAAGGAGCCGTTTGAGGATGAAAGAGAGCATTAGGGAGTGACTTCCGTCGCTACATGGGGACGGTGTCCAAAGAGGCTGTCCTTCAGGTTCTTCACACGAGGCTTGATCAGCTCTAGGTCACGCTGAAAGTAGATCGGAACCCACGGCGCATCGTCTATGGCTATTTGTTCCGCTTTGGCATAGAACTCAGCCCGTTTAATGGGGTCTTTCTCGGTGTCTCCGGCATCACAAAGCCTATCGAACTCTAGATTGTTATAGCCCATTCCGTTCTCAGGATGATCCTCTTGCCCATTCACCTTCTTGCTGGTGTGGAGCAGAGTGGAAAGGAAGTTTTGTGGGTCAAGATAGTCGGCAGCCCAACGCAGGTGAGTAAGCGCGAGTGTTTTCGCTTTCCGCTCTGTGAGGAATTGTGCCCACTCCATAGGACGTTGTTGGACGTTGATACCGAGATTTGTTTTGAGTTGTTGCGCCACTACTTGCGCGGCGAGACTCACCTGTGGATAGTCATTTCGGTAGGAGAAAGTGAGTTCAGGGAATCCCTTTCCGTCGGGATAGCCCGCTTGTGCGAGGAGTTGCTTCGCTTTTGCAGGGTCAAAGCTCAGGGGCTGAATATGCTCATTGCGCCCCTTTATGCCAGGTGGAATGACGTTGTTTGCAAGGTCAGCCTGTCCCTTCATCGCGACTTTGATGACCTCCTCCTTGTTAATCGCCATGGCAATTGCCTGTCGCACCTCTCTTTTGGTAAAGGGGGAGCCTTTGGCTTCTTGATTCAGACCGATGTACCAAGTTGCAGCGCGTGGGAACGATTTCAGTTCGTCTTTCAGCGTGGCATCTCCTTGCACGCGGTCGAGATCGGCAGGGGAGATTTCCACGAAGTCAAGCTCTCCAACCTGATACTTATTTAGGCGTTGCCCGGCATCTTTGACAATCGGGCGTGAAATACCATCCAGTTTTGGGGTTCCACCGTGATACTCTTTGAACGCTCCCAGTTGAATGAGGTCATTTCTACGCACTTCTGTAAATTTGAAGGGACCCGTACCTGTTGTTGAGGCAAGGTTGCTTTCGTTGATCTCTCCACCATTACGCTCTACCTCTTCTTTGCAGATCACATAGGCGCAGGGGTAGGTCATATTTCCAAGCCAGTAGGGCTTAAATCCGTCGAGGGTGATCTGGAGCGTGTATTTGTCCACCACCTTGATGCCAGAAATCCCTTTTGCCTTGCCAAGATTCATGTCTGTGGCGCCCACAATGTCTTTCAGATAGCTCTGGACGGTTTGAGACTTCGTTTTGGGGTCACAAGCACGCTCTAGGCTGTACTTGAAGTCAGTGGCGGTCATTTCGCGCCCGTTGTGGAATTTCACGCCCTTTTTGAGGTGGAAACTATAGGTTTTGCCGTCGGGGCTGAGATCCCAGTTTTCGGCTAGGTTTGGCGTGATTTCGTTTTTATCGCTCCAAATGACAAGACCCTCAAAGACCTGTTGAATGAGATCAATGGTGGTCCCATCCTCCACTTTGGCGGGGTCTAGGCTGGTTGGCTCTGTGGTGAGCGGGTAACGAAGCACGTTACCGGCGGATGCCGTATTCGTAGACGCTCCCCCTTCATTGCGGTTTGTGGTATTACAGCCGTTTAGCGCAAGAAGTGAGAGAGCGGAGAGGAGAAGTACGGTTCTGCGTGAGAATATGGATAAGCCCTGCACGTTCGGGGGGTTCCTTTCCAAGAGCAAAATAAAGATGGCATAAGATTCGACATGGAATTGAGAACTCCTGCCGTGCAGGTTATTCCCAATGTCCGCGTGTGAAATCGGGGAACGCAACAGAGTTGCTGGATTGAGCGATGGAGAGTTCTGAAAGGGGACCCGGTGCGCTCCATGTCGCGGCGTCGTATACGTTGGTATCGGGTTCTAGCCCTTGCTTTAGGCACTCCATGAGACGCCAGCTCATGATATAATCCATACCACCATGCCCGCTGATGCGCCGTGCCTGCTCCCCAAACTGCTTCCAGAGTGGGTCTGTGTATCTTTCGCGGAACGAATCGATTGGCTCCCATTGGTAATGATCGGCAGAGGTCGCGAAAAATATGCCCGGCGGAAAATCTCGAAAGGTTCCCTTTGTTCCTTGTAATAGTGTACCCCGTGAATAGGGTCTCGGCGTGACAATATTATATTCTAGTAGGAGAGTCCGTCCAATTGCTGTCTGAAGAAGCGAGAGGTTAATGTCTCCGCAAGTATAGGTTTCGTTTCGCTCAGGGGCATCAAGAGGGAGTTGTGAATCACGATGCTCAGAGAGACTTGCCTCCAAGCTGCTCATACTGACGAGACATGTGAAGCGGTCTCCTCTATTTATGCCCATGCAGCGGGCAATAGGACCCAGTCCATGGGTGGGATAGAGGTTGCCGTTGTGAGTTCGATGGGCAGCCCTCCGCCAGTTTCCGAGTGTGCGGTGTGGCTGAAATAGAAAATCACGCAGATAGTGGATATATGCTGCTTCGCCGTGTGTGAGTGTTCCCAACGCGCCCGACTGCACGAGGTTGTAGAGGAGCATCTCTTCATCGCCATAGAGACAGTTTTCCAGAAGAATACAGTGCCTACGCGTGCGTTCAGAGGTCTCGACGAGATGCCAACAGTCCTCTAATGTTGTCGCCGCTGGAACCTCCAAGCCCACATGGAAACCGTTCTCCATCGCCTCTACCGCCATGGGAGTATGTGCGTCCCAATGGGAAGCGATATAGACAATATCTATATCGTTCCGTTGGCAGAGGGCAGAATAGTCTGTGAGTAGGGCAGGAGCCTTGCGGTTTGTTTGAGCGACCAATGTTTCTGCTTGAGCCAGTGCAGAGGGGGCAACGTCACAAAGTGCGGTGATCTCGATCTGCTCTATGCCGAGCAGATCGTGGAGGAGGCTTCTGCCACGAGAACCCAACCCCGCAACGGCGACGCGAACAACGTTGCGGGGTTCAAAGGTGACGCCCTTCATGGTGATATTCGTCATGGGCAATTCCTAGTCTCTACTCTTCGTAGAGGGCATCGCCTCGCTGAAGCCGATTGGCAATCGCGTAGGTCTGTCCCATAGAGCGTGGAGTGGGGGCGTGTGCAGAGACATAGCGCACCCCTGAGATGAGGGCATGGTCTGCCTTTGGGGTTCCCTGCAAGAGAGTGTATTGCCGAAATGCTGCTTCAAGGCACTGGAAGGTATGAAAATCGGTATCCTCTCGTAGCAGGCACTGCCCCATTGCCGCGAGAAGTTCAGACCGAGATTCTGCTTGTGCTTGCACATCGGCAACCAGTTGCGCCGATTCGTTCACCTGCTGTTGCCCATTGAGGAGGTCGAGAAGATCGCTGGGGAGAGTGATAGGTCTCGCTTTTGGTTTGGGGAGAGCGGTGGCGGGCATATTGAGGAATCGATCTAGATAGATCGACATGGCGGCATCGAAGACTCCCCGCAGAAGGTCTAAGGAGAGAACCCTACGTAGCCCCTGCTGGACGGCATTCGCATAGGTGAAGGTGTGCATCACCGTATCCCAGTCTCCAAACTCGTTTGTGATATGGAAGTGGGCAATTCGTCGTCCGGCGGCGTAGGAGACCGTTTGTGCAAGCGTGTGAGGAGAGGCTCCTTTGCGGAGTGCTTCCAGCATTGCGGAGATGGTGTCGGCAGGCTCCCCCTTCAGAATCTGTTCCGTGAGTTCGGCGTCTTCATCCCATTTTACCACAGACGCTTGCCCATGTTCTAGTATTTCGGGGAGAACGGCATAGGCGTTCCATAGTAGCTCTGCAATGTCTATGGGGTGACGCCATGAGGAGGATTCTTCCATGCGTGACGAGCCAACGATACGAGGCAAAAGGCTTGTAAGCACAATTCCGGCACTCTCCCAACCGATATGGTCGAGTAACTCAAAGGCTTTATTTGTGAAGTCAAGAGGATGCCCCACATCCCGATAAAGGTGATCGGTGCAGGCGGCAAAGAGCATTTCGGCTATCTCGGCTTGAGTCAGGTTTGCCTCTATCGCTGTAATGAGCGTTCGCTCTGCCCCTTCTCCATCTCTGCGCTCCACAAACTCACGGAACCACCTTTTGAGCGTCTCTGGATTCGTGCTTTGGGTTTCAAGAGGCTCTATGGGGAAACGGGGAGCTTGCCCGGCACACTCACGCGCCACAAAAGTTAAGCCATGATAGAGTGCACGAGGGCAGTCTTCGGGAGAGAGGAAGGGGAGAATATTCGCCATTGCCGTGAGAATGGTCAGCCCTGCGCCCCAACCGTTGCGGGCATAGAGGGTTCCAAAATTGGCTCCCACACGCAAAGCCTCTTGCGGTGTTCCTCCGGCATTGAGTAGTCCAATAACCGACTTTGCTATGACGAGGCGTAGGTTATATCTTAGTCCTGCATCCAATCGTTTTCGGTAGTAGGCTATCTGATCCCCTTGAGGCGGGTCTGCATTGAGCCATATTTGAGCGGAATCCCCCTCGCCCCGCACCTCAACAGGGTATCCCTTGACATCGTCTGCCCAGAGGTCGAATGTTCCTCCACAGGTGAGATCAAAGCGGGCATGATGCCAGTGGCAGGTAAGAATGCCGTCCTTTACAGAGCCTTTATGGAGAGGGAAACCCATGTGGGGACAGCGGTTATCTACCGCGTGAACACGGTCTTGGTGGAGAAACAGAGCGAGGGTTTTGCCTTGTACATGGACGATTTTGCCTTCATCTGGTGTCAGTTCTGAAAGGAGAGCGACTGCCTCCCATGTGGGAGGGCTGGGCTTCGTTGCAAGTTGTGTCATGGCTATTCCTTTTGTGGTGGGCAGTGGCTAGCGCAACCGCTCGGCTCCCTGCTCTGCCTTTGTGATCAATATTGTGGTTTCCAGACCCGTCGCCCGACGATAGAGTGTCGGAACCTCTTTTTGGAAACGCTCTACTGCCTCATCGGCTACAAGGCTAACGGTGCATCCGCCAAATCCTGCCCCGGTCATACGTGCACCATACACACCTTCAATGGTGCGAGATGCCTCTACCAATGCATCCAACTCCGCACAACTAACCTGATAATCGGTTTTGAGACTTTCATGGGAGGCGTTCATCAATGCCCCAAATCGATTCAAGTCGCTCGCCTTCAGTGCCGTGATGCTCTCCAAGACCCGTGCATCCTCTGTCACGATGTGTCGCGCTCTATTTTGCACTACTTCGGGGAGAAGGTGAGAGTGTCTCTCAAAGTCTTCAGGAGAGACATCGCGTAGTGCCAAAATGTCTGGCAATGCGGGCTTGAGTAGAGTAACTGCCTGCTCGCATTCAGAACGGCGTGTATTGTATTCTGAATCGACAAGCCCTCGTTTTTTATTGGTATCGGCAATGACGATCTGAAAACCCGACTCTGGTAAGGGAACTGCCTCAAAGGTGAGCAGACGGGTATCAATAAAGAGTGCGTGATTCCGTTTGCCCAGTGCGGAGATGAACTGATCCATAATACCGACATTTACGCCCACAAATTCCCGTTCTGCGCGTTGTGCCAGAAGTGCCAGTCGAACCGGGTCTAATGTCTCACCAATGAGACTGCTGAAAATCAGCCCACCCGCCACCAAGAGCGACGCTGAAGAGGAGAGACCTGAGCCTATAGGAACCGTTCCACTGGTCACCACATTCATGCCAGACAGCGCGTAGCCTTCCTGCTGAAGCACCCAAATCATGGCGCGTAGATAGTTACTCCACTTCTCATTGGGAACTTGTGTCGCCTCATAGTTTGTGAGAGAAAACGTTGAGGGTTGATCAAAATTGAGGGCATAGGCACGAATTTGCCCATCGTTGCGGGGAGACGCTGCCATCCAGATAGAGCGTTCTATGGCGGCAGGAAAAACAAAGCCGTCGTTGTAATCGGTATGCTCTCCAATGAGGTTCACCCGCCCTGGTGCGCGAACGATTGCTTCTGGCGTCTCACCAAAAAGCTCCTTAAATTTTGAATCTAGCTCCGTAAACGGATTATGCAGATAAGACATCTAGCGTTCTACTCCAATGAGGTAAGTTGTTATTGTAAAGGGTGATGCTGATTCCGAAACCGTGTCCATGCTGCGCGTCGCCATTGCATCGCCACAGTCAATAGAGCCCCTAATTTCTTCTGCTCCAGCTCTTTCTGAATGGTTTGGAAGTTGCTACTAACAGCAAAGCGAAGGAGCCAATAGAGTAGCTCAAATTCGAGTATTGTTTGTGGTATACGCCGATCCGCCAACAGTCCGTGCAACGCCAATCGCTTCTGTGCTGGACTATAATAAGACGGCGCGGTTTGGCGTGTGGTGGCATGAAGCCACTCCACTATTTCGATTTTTGGTGTGTGGGAGAGGTCTAGGCGTCGCTTCTGCGCCTCCCAAAGCGCTATCAAGTCGGCTTGCGAACGGCAGGAGGGCTGTTCCAGAAAGAGACTCCAGCGTGAAGCCTTGTCCGATTTCTGTTCCGTTTCCCGTTTGATCTGAACTGTACAGCGGGATTCGTGAAAACTACGCCAATGTGCTTTGCGCCACGCCTCTGCAAGGTGGTGTGTCTCTTCCAGACCACGCTGAATGAGTTCCTGCTCTACAACCCCCCCGCGATGTGGATGCTCATACCGTTTTGGTAACCCGGAGCCGAACCCATGCACATAGTGTGCAAGTTCATGCGCCAGTGTCTCTTGAACGACATAAATCGGAATTTCTAGGTCTGTGAATAGCCCATTGAGACGAATAAGACAGCTTCGGTTCCGTGCGCTAATGGAGCCAAAGCGGTTCTTGGCGGGGCTTCCAAAGCAGACACGAATAGGAAAACCCTGTGGTAGATCGGGAAAGTGGTTTTGTAGGAGGTGCTGAAAGCACTCCTCTAGCCACTTCTGATCTCTATATTGGCTTTTTGGAGTAGATTTATCCATAATCATCGCTCTGAAAAAGACTAAGGCTTCGTTGTTCCCTGTTAAGTTGGGGCAGGGGATAGTTCGCAATGAAGAGTTCTTTACCCTTGGCAGCGGTCGCTTGCTTATAATTATTCATACCATACTGAAATTCCCACGCTCTCATGTGAGCAAATGCGAAATTTTGGCGAACTTCTGGACAATCATCGTAGGTAATAAGCCAGCGGTGCGAGCAATTGTGCATTACCTCAGCAAAACGTCGGTGATCAAACTGGAGATGAAGTAGTCCTCGTTTTCCGTAGAGGCGCGATGCTGTTGCGGAAAAGTAGGGCGGATCGAGAAAAAGAAGGACACCCTCACCTTTTGCATTTATAACAGGCTCATAATCTAAATTGGTAATGCAAACGTTCTCTAAAAGTGGTGGGATAGAGGCAAGACGTGTGATTGACGAGGGCGTGAAACGCGCTTGAAACGCCTTCTCTGAGTAGCCTCCTGCCTCCACTGTTCCCGAAAATGTGATACGATTAAGTATGAAGAAGCGTACTGCACGTTCCACATCCGATAGGTCATCAGGCGGGGCTGACAGTTTTTGAAAGAGTGCTCTGCCATCCGTACACTCTTCACGAATACAGCGGCAAGCCTCTAGTACAAGATCGCTTGAGCGTTTGGACTGCTCCCAAAAATGGAAAAGCTCTGCATTAAGGTCATTGATCCAAAAGTTTCGATCAGGGTATTTCTGACGAAGAGCAAGAAAAACAGAACCTCCTCCAACAAATGGCTCTCGGAACTCTCGAAAATCGTTTGGTAGCAAGGGAAGGATGGCATCAAGGGCTTTTGCTTTGCCTCCCGGGTAGCGTAGAGGAGTTGTGATCATAGGTATTGTTAAGTATTCCCTGAGAGTTCTATTTCAAACCGATTTAGTTGAGGGTTGGTCATAAATGCTCAAGCGGCTTTGAGGAAGGGTTTGAGCCCCGTTCTCAAGCCCAATTTGTTGTTAAAGCGGTAGAGTAGCGCGATTTGGTAAACCAAAACCGCTCCCAACGCAAACCGCTTAGTAGCGACCACCCCTTT
>CAMCUQ010000015.1 GCA_945878775.1 Chthonomonas calidirosea | reverse complement strand
GCTCACAATACTACAGTGGCTCTATCGTGCGCCGACTTTTTCGCGCTCAATAGAAGTGATACTCTCTTTCGCCGCCGCCTCACGTGCCTCTTGTGCTCGGTTTTTATCTGCGCTGATAAAGGTTCCCAAGCAAAGATCAGCCAACGGGAAGAAAACGTTTAGGTTGCGTAGCATATACTTATGGTGAATCCGGTGATGCTCCTTAGCGAAGGTAAAGGGCTTCAAGTTCTCGAACCAGCGTCCTCCTGGAATGTGCATACAGAAGTGGAAATACTCATACACACAGTAGTACGCGGTGATTGCAGCCACACCAGCAAACGCACTAGGAATGCCAGTTAGATACTGAATCGCAATCTGAAATGGAAGGTGAACACCAAGGAACAAAGGCAACGCAAACCAGTCCATGGAAATATGCTCTTTGTTGCGCCCATCTCCCTCATGCCATTCATACGAGTTCTTAGAGTACTTGTACCTAAGATGATGGACGAGCATGTGTGCTCGATAGGTTGCCTTAATGTACTTATTTGAATGGAAGAGATACTTGTGGAACGCCCATTCAAAGAAACTGCCATACAGGAAATAGCAAACAAATGCGACTAATTCGCACTTTAGATTCCAACTCATTGTATTAGGTTTTCCCTTCTGAACAAGGGTAAGCGTTCTTACCCCTTCACGCGCACCTGCTTAAGGAGCAGGATATATCTTCAGTATATTCGCCCAACAAAGAATTTGTCAAGCCCGTGGGCGGTTTGTTACAACTTAGTCCTCTGCAATAGCCTTCTACCGCCCTTATATCCCGATTCGCAAGCCTCTCTCCGGTATCGACGAATAACTGGAGAAGGCTCTCAGCCTGCAGACATACTGAATACGTACCGTACCATTGCGAGGTTTCTCCGCGATTTGCAAAGACAGGATAAAATGCGGAAAGCCCATACCGTTATTCTGCTAGGTGAGAACACCTCTTCGCGCCTAGTGCCATAATCGTCTCGAAATGGGGTGGCTCTCCTGCTCTATCCACAATAGAGATCCTAATATCCTCAAATTTGGCATTGCGTAGGAGTGTTACCAATTCCACTTGGGAAAAGCCAAGCCACACATCGCCATAGAGTTCACGCGCCTCCTCTACGTCGTGCTTCACCAGATCAAGCAAAACGATTCTACCATTAGGGCGTAATATCCGCCACGCCTCGGACAAGGCTTGGGAAGGGTGTAAGGCGTGGTGCAGTGCCTGATGTAAAAGCACCATATCCACCTCCTCTGTCCCTATAGGCAACTCCTCCATATCGCCTTGCCGATACTCCACATTCTCGATCCCGTTCCGCACAACAAGTTCGGAGCCATATTCCACCATTTTGATAGAGCTATCGACGGCAATAACCCGTTCAGCCGTTTGTGCAAGCAGGAGAGACATCGTCCCCTCCCCTGCCCCAATATCAGCAATAACGAGGGGTGGCAACAGGCGTAGCGTCATTTCGGCAAGAGCCTTCCAGCTCCTACCAGGAACATAATTCCGCCCAAAGCGTCCCGCTAGCCCGTCAAAGTAGCTCCGCAGATGATCCTTACGCCGCTCCAGGAGTAGCCTCAGCCCTTCGTCATCATGCGCGATCTCGCGAATGTCAGAAGTCGATTTTTCTAAGACCTCGTGCAAAATCGCCTCGGCTCCGGCAGGTATTACCATATGGTACAGGCTCTTCTGTCCTGCCCGACGCACCTCCACAAACTCCGATTGCCGTAGCTGAGAGAGTTGCATAGAGATGCGGCTCTGCCCCATGCCCAAAATCTCTTGTAGATCCGCGACGCTCAACTCTTCCCGTGCCACCAAGCGCAAAATCCGAACCCGTGAGCCGTCACCCAATAGTCGAAGCCACTTCAATACTTCCATGAGCAGAGTTCCATAATCAAAGTTAGTTTTACATTCCCAATGGTATTATGGCAGAAAAAAAATTAACCCGAATGCAAAATAATTCATCAATAGATATTGATTTATTGATTGATATGCCATAATAGTCCATGGAGGTATTGAAAATGAGCTTAACCCTATTGGAATCTACAACCGTACCCTATAAAGTCGCCGATCTCTCCCTCGCCTCATGGGGGCGCAAAGAGATCATGATCGCCGAGCAAGAGATGCCCGGTCTCATGTCGATCCGCAACAAATACGCCGCAGAAAAGCCCCTCACCGGAGTCCGTATCATGGGCTCTCTGCATATGACCATTCAGACAGCTGTCCTGATCGAGACTCTCACTGCACTCGGAGCCACTGTTCGTTGGGCAAGCTGCAACATTTTTTCTACCCAAGACCACGCCGCAGCAGCTATTGCAGAAGCGGGCATTCCGGTCTTCGCATGGAAGGGTGAAACCCTCGAAGAGTATTGGTGGTGTACCTTCCAAGCCCTCAGTTTCCCCGACGGAAAAGGTCCCCAGCTGATTGTGGACGATGGCGGAGACGCCACGCTCCTGATTCACAAAGGTTATGAGTTGGAGAATGGGAGCGATTGGGTGAGCACCACCTCCGAAAGCCATGAGGAGCAGGTAATCAAGAACCTTCTGAAGGAAGTGGCGCAGAACAGCACCTCCTTCTGGCATGACGTTGTCGCAGATTGGCGCGGAGTCTCCGAAGAGACCACTACAGGCGTCCATCGCCTCTACAAAATGCAAGAGGCAGGCACACTACTCATCCCCGCAATCAATGTCAACGACTCCGTCACCAAATCCAAATTTGATAACCTCTACGGTTGCCGCGAATCGCTTGTAGATGGTATCAAACGCGCTACAGACGTGATGGTAGCCGGCAAAGTCGCCGTCGTCTGTGGTTATGGTGATGTGGGCAAAGGCTCAGCAAAATCTCTGCGCGGTTTAGGTGCACGTGTCATTGTCACCGAAATAGACCCCATCAACGCCCTACAGGCGGCAATGGAAGGCTATCAGGTCACCACAGTGGAAGAGAGCCTAGGCATTGGAGATATTTATGTCACCTGTACCGGAAACGTGGACATCATCACGTTGGAACACATGAAGAAGATGAAGGATCAGGCGATTGTCTGCAATATTGGACACTTCGACAACGAGATTCAGGTTGACCTCTTGAACAACTCCGGCGCAGTCCGAACCAATATCAAGCCCCAAGTCGATATGTACACTTTCCCCACTGGAAATAGCATCTTCCTCCTCGCGGAAGGACGTCTCGTGAATTTGGGCTGTGCGACAGGACACCCCAGCTTCGTCATGTCCAACAGTTTCGCAAACCAGACTCTGGCACAAATCGATCTCTGGAAAAACCGAGATCGCTATGAGGTTGGCGTCTACACACTTCCCAAGCAACTGGATGAAGAGGTTGCTCGCCTCCACCTCGAGAAGATTGGCGTGAAACTCACGACGCTTACGGCTCGCCAAGCAGACTATATTGGCGTCCCTACCGAAGGTCCCTACAAGCCGGATACCTACCGCTACTAGAGCCTTTTAGCGCAACAAAAAACAAAAGACCTCCTGCATACCCCAAAAAAGGGAAAGCAGGAGGTCTTTTCATGTTGCAGATGTAACGGCTATTTACCGTTCGCCTCGGGGCGTTGTGGGTTCACGATAATACCATCAAAGATGGCGGCATCTGTCTTGACCTTACATTCCTTACCCACGACGCACCGTTCCAAATGGGTGTTTCGCATGACGACAGAACCATCCCAAAGAATGCTATCCCGGACGGTTGCGCCCTCTTCCACGGTACAATTGTTCCCCACAATGGTATTCTCTAAGATACGCGCCCCTGCCTGTATGACGGCGTTGTGCCCAATGGCAACGGGATAACCGATCTCCGCAGTGGGATCAATGGTGACATTCTCACCGATCCACACATACTTCCGCGCTTCTGTTAAGGGCAATTTGGTATCCACACGCCCAGCAAGAACATCCTGATGCGTCTGCTGATAAACCTTCAGGTTCCCCACGTCTTTCCAGTAGGCAGCTGTCAGATGCCCAAATAGCGGGAGCCTTTGATCGAGAAGCAAAGGGAAAACCTGCTTGCCAAACAAATAGAAGGTTCCTCGCGGTATCAATTCAAAAATGTCTGGTTCAAAGATATACACGCCCGTATTTGCCGTATTCGAGAAGATCACCTCTCCTTTTGGCTTCTCCAAAAACCGCGTAATGCGACTATTTTCATCCATCAAGACGATGCCATATTCGCTAGGGTCATCGACAAGCGACAACGCAATAGTGGCAATAGCTTTCTTCTCTTTGTGCGTCCGAAGCAGACGAGTCAAGTCCATATCTGTCAGGTCGTCACCGCCAATAACAATAAAGGTCTCGTCCTTAAAAAACTCTTCCACACGTTTGAGGCTTCCGGCATCCCCCCACAATTGATCTTCGTGTGAGTAGTACAGTTTGACGCCCCATTGAGAACCATCGCCAAAATAGGACACGATCTGATCCCCCAAATAGTGGAGGTTCACCATAATCTCATTGAACCCATGCTTCTTCAGCAGATCGATCAAGTACTCCATTACAGGGCGGTTTACGATAGGAACAAGGGGCTTCGGTACGTTCCTTGTCAACGGATCAAGACGGGAGCCAACTCCCGCCGCCAAAATCATTGCCTTCATTGCAGATACGACTCCCAGCTAAGTTTTGCTTTACTCTTCAATAGACGCTCTCCACTAAAACAAAATGGGTTTAAGGGCTTTGGTCATGTCCTTAATCTCCTCGTCAATATGCTGGAGGAGCTCATGGTTCCACGGTCTCTCCTCTTGACAATCCTGAGCCAGCGACAATCCAATCTTCTCAAAACTGCCATACTGACCCTGTCGCAATTTTTCTGCTGCTGACCATGCCCCGATAACAAATACGCGCCCTTTCAGTTCATCAGGAATACGTTCCCTCATCGTTTCCAATCGCTCCAGATTATTGTCAAAATCAATGAGCATAACAAGGTGCAGGTTCCCTTTATCTTTCCGAAATTTGGGAAGATATTCTGTCACAAACAGTTGGAGAACGTGTGTCCAACCGCCAGCAGGGTCTTTCACATCCAGCGGACAGGTTTGGTGCATTCCCAAACTAAAACCTACTGCCAATTGGCGGGTGGCATCATCCTCTGGTAAGACGACAACATGGGGTTGATATTTGTTCATTCCCATGGCTCAATCTCATTGTCGCTTAACGCGTGAACAAGGTCGCCATCCCACTTTGCTTCGTTGAGCCAAACAGAACGTGTAGGGTCTTGGTGGCTACGCCTGCCAAGTAACAGGGTATTCTCATTCGAGAAGTGGCGAACCACTGTTGCATTATGAGAGGTAGCAATAAATTGACCCTGTGACTGAAATGAACGACGCAGTGCCATAATAAAATGTCCCACTTCATCAAGTGATATGAAGTTATCTGGTTCATCCCAAAAACAGAATACAGGTCCATTTGTCTGGTTCACGGCAAGAACAGTGGCAAAAATAAAGAATATCTTCTCACCATCAGAGAGAGATTGAAAAGGAATATCTAAAGGTATTCTCGCTCCGCTACCTTTCGCCTTAAATCTCACAAGCAGAGTGCGGGAGTCCACTCCATTACGTGGGTCTCGACCAATAACAGGACTGGTTATATCACTCATGTCGTGCAATATCTCTTTGACATGATGCTCAATGATACTGTACGCGCGTGGAGATTGTGCGATTAGACCTGAAAACCAGTCGCCATAATTTGTGGCTTGCCTATTGGGCTCTAAACTCTGCCTCTCAGAATTGCCTGCAATGAGGGCAGGAATGGGAGCTAATATCAACATTTGAGCCAACCAGACCTTAAAGACATATATCGGATCAATTGAGTTCGATTGAATCACAGGAAGAGCCACAAGATACCAATTTACTGTAAACTGAGAGGGTGGCAAGTTTTCGTTCTTAACAAGGTTTACTTGGGCAATATCTCTAAAAAAAAGGTCTTTGCCATCGGCAACAAGCCTCTCTTCTCGAATACGAATCTCCTTAAACCCTCCAGACAACTCCACGGCAATCTTGTATTCGTACCTCACCCCATTGAGAAGCACCTCAATTTCGATACGAATCGGCACGTCCGTTTTTCCCTGTGCAAAATCTGTAAGGCTAAAAAGCTGACTAACCTGATTGTTTCCCCTCCCGATATTTTGGAACACCTCTAACACAGAGGCAATAGTAGATTTACCGGTGCCATTTTTGCCAATCAATAGCATGGACGATTTATCGGCTAAAAGCAAGTCGAAGTTCTCTAAACATCTAAAGTTGTGAACGTATAGCCGTTGGATCATGGCGTGGAAGGTTCTCCCTTATGCCGTTTTCCCAGCAAGAATCCCATCGATGAGAGTGATCTCTTCTTGTGAGAAGATCACGTTTTCGGCAGCCTTCACATTCTCGACGATCTGTTCAGCGCGGCTTGCTCCAATGAGAGCAGAAGTCACTCTACTATCTCGAAGTGACCAAGAGAGAGCCATTTGTGCAAGGGACTGACCACGCTCTTTTGCCACACCTTGAAGCCCTTTGAGTTTCGCCACCGTTTCCGGCGTGATACTCCCTTCATTCAAAGCTCCTGCGGGTTGTCGGACACGCGAATCATCGGGGATACCGTTTAGATATTTGTCCGTTAGAAGCCCTTGTGCCAATGGGCAGAACGCGATGACCCCAATGCCCAAATCCCCCGTTGCAGGGAGGAGGTCCGGCTCGATCCAACGGTTTAGCATCGAATAGCTCGGCTGATGAATGATCGGCTTGACATAGTTGTGCGCCTCACATATCGCGATGGCGCGTCGGGTCTGCTCTCCACTATAGCTAGATATTCCCACATAGAGGGCTTTTCCAGAACGCACTGCCGAGTCGAGTGCAAACATGGTCTCTTCAAGAGGGGTGTTTGGATCAAAGCGGTGCGAGTAGAAGATGTCCACATAGTCCAATTGCAAACGCTTCAGCGATTGATCGAGGGAGGCAGTGAGGTATTTTCTTGATCCCCATTCTCCATAGGGACCTTTCCACATCCAATAGCCCGCTTTCGAGGAGATAATCAACTCATCCCGATAGCCTTGAAAGTTCTCCTTGAGGATGCGTCCAACACGGGTCTCAGCGGCTCCCGGCGAGGGTCCATAGTTGTTGGCAAGATCAAAATGCGTGATCCCGTTATCGAATGAGGCAAAGAGCATCGCCTTCGCGTTCTCATGGAGAGAATGGTCATCGGCATGACGTGCGGAATCCGTACCGGGATCGCCAAAATTGTGCCAGCACCCCATCGATATAGCGGGCAAAAGCAATCCAGAACGCCCAGAACGACGAAACCAACCTTCGGGAGTCTTATCATAACGGTCTCCCGCAAACTCAGGGGTCACTTCACTCATAACTTCTCCTCAATAACACAAATTCAAAAATGCACGTCATTCTTAATGCAATGATGACGCGACACGGCTAGTCTGAAACTCACAGATGCATTGAGAAACGTAGGTCACTTGCTCTTCCGTCAACTCTGGATGGATTGGCAACGAAAGAACCTCATTTGCAACCCGTTCCGAGATGGGGAAATCGCCTTCTCGATAGCCAAGCGGAGTGTAAGCGGGCTGAAGATGGAGGGGCGCAGGGTAGTATATCTCAGTGCCTATCTGACGCTCTTTCAAAAATGCTTGTAGTTCGCCACGACGACGGTGTCGAATGGTGTACTGATGATAGACGTGGAAGCTTTCTGGAGTCTCTAAGGGCAGAACCAACTCGCCGCCGCTCTCCTGTGCCACATCTACCAGCAAGCGGTTATATACGTGAGCGTTTCTACGGCGCGCGTCGTTCCAGCCCACCAGCAGAGGCAATTTGACGGCGAGAACTGCTGCCTGCATTGCATCTAGACGGCTACAGTACCCCACACGAACATAGTGGTACTTATGCCCATGCGTGCCGTGTCCTCGCAGACTTCTAAGCACCTCAGCGGCTTCGTCATCATTCGTCAAAATCATGCCACCATCGCCGTATGCCGCCAAGTTCTTTGTTGGATAAAAAGAGAGAGTTGAGGCATCCCCCTGCACAGCGATAGGAATACCGTGGCGTGTGCTTCCAATAGACTGCGCAGAATCGTTGATAAGGCGGAGTCCATAACGGCTTGCGATAGCGATAAGTGCCTCGCGATTACTCATTTGACCGTAAAGATCAACGGGCAGCAGGGCTTTTGTGCGTTTCGTTATGCGGGATTCGATGCGGTTCACATCGATATTATAGGTATCAGGATCGATATCCACGTACACAGGACGCGCTCCCATTCGCGCGATAGCCTCCGTAGTAGCCCCAAACGTAAAGGGGGTCGTGATCACCTCATCATCTCGCCCGATTCCCAAAGCGTCCAGTGCGAGTATTAAGGCGTCCGTACCAGAGGCAACTCCAATCCCATGCTTGGCTCCGCAGAGGTTTGCTATCTCATGTTCGAGATTTGCTACCCGCGCACCGCCACTAAATTGTCCCGTTTCGATAACGTCAGCAATTGCGGTATCGATCTGATCTTTAAGCTCGTAATATTGAGCTCGTAGGTCCGCGAGAGGTACTTTCAACCCTTCCTCCTTGCACCCCAACGAATTCCTTAAAATCGGTGGAATGTCTCAGCGATTCTATAGAAACAGCACAACCAATTCAACACGGCAGAGACGTCGCCAGAATTACGTATAACTATACCCGACGCTGTAGCGTAATCCGCACTGAATCCAATACTCACTCAAAAATCAATCCGCTTTAGCCATCTCATGCACAAGGAACTGCCTTAAACTTTCACCATACTCCGCATCGCGCAAGGCAAAACGCACAAAATTCGTGAAGTAGGTCTCAAAGTTTCCAATATCGCGCCGTGCCTCACCCGCAAGAAGTGGAACCGCAAAAAGCGATCTTGCCTCCTCTTGCAAAGCACACATGGCATCGGGGAGGTTGTACTCTCCCCGTCTATCTGGCGTTGTGTTGTGCAGTGCCCTAAAAATCGCGGGATGCAACACAAATCTTGCCGCGATCACCATATCGCTCGGCGCATCTTCTATGGCAGGTTTCTCCACGACTCCTCGCAGCTCAAACGGCGTTATTGGGTTCTCTTCCAGGGGCGCTTTTGGGTCTACAACTCCATACCGGAAGACCTTCTCTTTGGGAACCCTCTCCACCAAAATGACCCCGCCTGCTTTATTCGAATTAAAAGTAGAAATCATACGGCTCAATGGCGTGGGGCTCGCTTCAGGAGAGTCCACGATACAGTCTCCAAACGCCACTACAAACGGTTCCCCCCCCACCCAATCCTCAGCACACAGCACGGCATCACCGGAGCCACGTTGCTGTTCTTGAAACGTGTACGAGAATTTGACGGGAGGCAATCCCTCGGCAGTCTCCTCCACACTATCACCAAAGAAGCCACGAATCTGGGGTTTGGCGTCAGACACCACAAAAAGTATCTCACGCACACCACTTTGGCGTAGTTCCTCGACAACATAGGAAAGCACCGGCTTGCGACCAATAGGTAGTAACTCTTTGGGAAAAGCTTGGGTCAGAGGGCGTAGGCGAGAGCCAAATCCGGCGGCAGGTACGACGGCTTTCCGAATCAACACTGATTCAGGAGTGGTGTGGGGTACAGGCATTGGGTTGTTATTCAGTCTATTGCGGTTTCAACACATCAAACTTCCGTTGTAAGGTGTCGTGAATTGTAGAATTTATACCGGAATTTGTCAAGGCTTTCCGTGCATTTTACCTAGAGAATTTTGTTTGAATATCTGGACAAATCCAGAAAGTCGTGGTATCCTAAACCCTGCAAGAAGACATCCGTTTTGGGGATATCGTCTAGCGGTCAGGACGCCGGGTTCTCAGCTCGGTAACCGGGGTTCGATTCCCCGTATCCCTACTACAAGAAGGAACGAAGGCTCATATGCCTTCGTTCCTTCTGCTTTTTTCAAAGTGAAAGGCGGGGAGAACCGATATGTGGTTCTCCCCGCTAAATTCATCTTTGCCCACGCTAATCAGTATCTCCGCTCCCAATCACTGCCCTTTGACGAGGCAGGTTTTTGGGGAGAGCGACATATTGCCTTAGATCAGTTGCTGAAGCCGCCCTGTGCTGTCTCCAAGCTTGTCGGGATGCATTCCCATCCTATCCAGCATACACAGCAGGAGGTTGTTCATGGGTGTATTCTCAGTATAGACGATGTGGCGCCCCGTCTGAATAGAGCCTCCGCCCTTCCCTGCAAACAGGACGGGCAGGTTATCGTGGTTGTGGCGGTCACCGTCACTAATACCGCTTCCAAAAACGATCATACTGTTATCCAGAAGCGAGTTCTGCCCCTCCTTGATCGCCTGTAGCTTCTCCAAGAAGTATGCAAGGTTTTGAATCTGGAAACGGTTGATCTGGCGCAATTTCGCGTGCTTCGTCTTATCATTCCCATGGTGTGAGAGGTCGTGGTGTCCGTCTGTGATCCCGATCTGTGGATAGTTTCGATTACTACCCTCGTTTGCATACATCATCGTCACGACACGAGTCTGATCGGTCTGAAATGCGAGTAGCACCATATCATACATGAGGCGAATATGATCACCATACTCTGCCGGAACCCCCACAGGAATCTGTCCACCAGCAAGGTTTGCCTGTTTGGTGTACTTTTCCGCCTGCGTCAATCGAGTCTCAATCTCCCGAACGCTTGTCAGATACTCATCCAGTTTCCGTTGGTCCTGCACTCCCAGTCGCTTTTGAAGTGCTTGCGCGTCGTCAAGAACAAAATCCAGCACACTCTGCTTATATTTAGAGCGTCGTTGTCGGCTTTCCAGGCTCTCCGTGGTGTCTCCATTTCCAAACAACCGTTCGAAAACGTTGCGAGGATTCACCTCTTTTGCAACGGGAGTTGCCTCACCGCGCCAAGCGATAGTAGAAGAGTAGGCACAGCTATACCCAGAGTCGCAGTCCCCTGCAAGCCCACCCCGCTCACAGCCCAATTCAAGAGAGGCAAAACGAGTTAATTGGCCCATCATCTGCGCGGCAATTTGATCCGCAGAGACGCCAACCTTGATATTTGAGCCGGAGGTCTTACGAGGTTGACAACCGGTCAACCAAGCGGCAGCAGATCGGGCATGATCGCCTGCACCGTCTCCATTAGGACGCGCCTTATCTTGTGTTAAGCCCGTGAGGACAAGTAGAGAGTCCTTCACGTTCTGCGCGGGCTCCAGAATGTAGGGCAATGCGAAACCTGCCCCAGTCGCCTTTGGTGTCCAATCCTGCATATGAATACCGTTCGGGACGGAGATAAACATCATGCGGCAGGCTGGCTTCTTACCTGCCTGTCCCTGTGACAAGCTTGGTATCATCGCATCCAGAGCAGGCAAGGCAACCAGTGTGCCCAAACCCTTCAGTAACGTGCGACGAGGCATAATCGTATTACTCATCAAGCTCCTCCTCCTGTACGCCTTTTACGAAAGGCGTCGCTCTGCACAATGGCAGTCACCACGGCAGAAAAACGAAAATTTTGCTGTTGTGCCGCCTTCATAACGGCTTCAACATGACATCGGTCAGTGCGCTCCAATCCCCGTCCCAATGCGTAGGTAAGCATTTTCTCTGCAAAATTGTGTACGAAAAGACTCTGCTTTGTTTTTAACAGACGTATCAGCTGAACGGGTCCCTGAAAGGATTGTCCACCAGGTAGGGTCCCAGAAGAATCTATCTTGTCCATACCCTCTTTATCGCGCCACTGCCCAACCGCGTTAAAGTTCTCCATACCAAATCCGATGGGATCCATACGCGAGTGGCACGAAGCGCAGATAGCGTTCTTCCGGTGTTGTTCCATCCTTTGGCGCAGGGTTCCGACAAGTGCCTTCCCTGTCTTCTTATCATCTTCCAACTCGCCTACGTTCGGTAGAGGCGGAGGAGGAGGCGTCCCCAAAATGTTCTCTAGTATCCACTTACCTCGTTTGACGGGCGAAGTCCGCGTTGGGTTCGACGTGACGGTAAGAATACTCGCTTGGGTCAATATACCTAGCCTCTGATCACCCACTAATTGTACCCTGTGGAACTCCTTGTCGTCTATATTTGGTATTCCATAGAACTTTGCCAATTCGCCATCCACATACGTAAATTTGCCATCAATGAAGTCGAGAATACTTCGGTCTTGGCGTACAACCTCGTCAAAGAACAGCTCTGTCTCCCGTTTCATAGACTGGCGGAGTTGCGGCGTGAATGCAGGAAAAAGCGCAGTATCTGGATTGACAATAGCCAGTTTTCGTAGTTGGAGCCACTGACCGGCAAAGTTCTGTGTCATCCCCTTCGCCTTGGGGTCTTTCAGCATACGCTTTGCCTGATGCGCCAGCACCTCTGGATTCTTCAAGGTTCCCTTCGCCGCCGCCGCGAGTAGCTCCTCATCCGGCATACTACTCCACACGAAATAGGACAACCGCGAGGCGAGTTCGTAGGGACTGAGATCGACTGCTCCTTTCGCGTTGGCAGGCGCAGGTTGTTCTACTCGAAATAGAAAGTAGGGTGAACAGAGTGTTGCCTGAACTGCAAGTTGTATTCCACGCTCAAAGCTCTCCCCTTGCTCTTCTGCAACCACCACATACTTCACAAGTCGTCTCAATTCGTTCTCGGTAGCAGGACGACGGAATGCTCTCCCCACAAAAGCCTTTAGTATCTGTTTTGCAACCTCTTGACGATTACGATCCTTATGGGAGGTGAACAGAATACGGCGATGCGAAGCGGGCAATACGTCGGGCAAACCGGAATCCTCACATTTTATCTCCATCCGATTCACAATGAGATTTCTATCGCGACGGTTCACACTTTTCGCGTTAGGATCATAGAAATCGTTGGTAAACTCGATACTCACACGATGCTTCCCTTTGGAGGAAATCTGAACAGGTGTTGTGTAGGATGCCGGAGTGCGCTCTACGTTTTTCACACCAGTGGCATATATCTCTTTGTCGTCGAGTTTCACCACCATATTGGGAGGTTCGTTCCCTGCCTGTTGTCCAAATGCATCTATTTTGATCGTATACTTGCCGGGTTTCGCAAAATCGTAGTCCACCCACATCGCACCGTTTGTCGCAAGAATACGTCCCCCATTTGCAAATATTCCCGCTGAAATGCTTGAGATTTGTGAGCCGTCGAAGCCATCTACCTTGAGAACATCTTCGGGCGCAAGAATCGCCGCACGCGCGATCTTTTCTGCGGCACTGATATACTTTTCCATCAAGAGAGGCGAGATGGAGAGGACATCGCCAATATTATCGAAACCATACCCCACGTCATCGGAAGGGAAATCGTCCGCAGGGCGCAGGTCGATCCCCATTAAGTCATGAATTGTATTGTTGTACTCTTCGCGGTTTAGGCGTCGCATAGTAACCCGCCCTGGGTCTTGCACACGACAATCCAGCTTCCGAAAAATGCCCTCCAAATAGCCCATAAACCGCAACCGTGCGGGTTCCGACGGATGTGGTAATCCCGCAGGCGGCATCGTGCCCACTTGCACGTTGCGAAGCACCTGCTCCCATCGCTCTCGTGAGGCAATGACCCCCGCATCGGTTGTGACTCCCACAAGAGAGACACCGCCAGCGGGGTTTGTCTTACCATGACACCCTATACAGTATTGCTTTAGTACGGGAAGAATTTCACGTTCAAAAGAAGAGGCGGAGGTGTTAGCAATAGGCTTTTTGGGCTTTTGCCCAGCCCCAGCCGAATAGAGTAGTACTCCGGGGGCAATAACGAAGGTAGCGATCAGAAAATTGAGACGTGCAAGCATGCGGTTGTATATTCCCAAAAGGAGATGTTCGACCCCTTCTCAACTCAGTATAGCCTTGCCTGATTCTGTTGAAGCAGAGCGTACTAGTTAGGTAAAAGGGGGAATATCACTCCCCAAACGTGAAGTTATTTAGTAAAATCTATCTCTCTCTACACTTTTAGTCGCGATCAGGTTCCTTAAGTTGCACGCTTTTTCTCAAATTCGCCCCCAAATTAAGCCCGTCGCTCAATAATCGAGACGGGATCGAGGCGTTTTAAACGGTACGACAAGGTAAACCACGCGACAACCCCTATGGTTATCGGCAACGGAACGGTAAAGTAGAGAGAAGGAAACTCAAAGAGTGAGAGGACAAGCCCTTTTGGCTCCAGCAACACAATATAGATGAGTTTCAAAAACGCCAAAGAGCCGATCATACCCATTGCCCAACCTATGGTGCAGAGATACAAGGTCTCCCCCACTGCCCGAACGAGCAACTGTTGCCGAGTGTAGCCAATTGCTGCCAACGTAGCGATCTCCGGTAATCTCTGTGTAAAGTAGATGTTGGACAGCAGAGCGCACACAAAGGCGATAGCGATCATGATCGTGCCAATGACGATATTCAGAATCAAGTAGAGGTTTGAGAGCGAAGTCTGAGCCTCTCTCACAAGCGAGGTAAACACCCAAACGCGTGCCTTCCCCTTGTCCACCACACGATTCAGCGCGTAATCGAGCTTGTCCTGCGGATAACCCTCTTTAGCGAAAACCATATAGCCCACAAAAATAAAGGGCGAGTTATCATCGACAAACTGTTTTGAGATAAAGCCAAGCCAGACATTCCCTTCCAAAATGCCCACAAGTTTCACAGGTGCAGGCGCATAATTGTCCTCTGAATCTGGCTTGGCAATAATGTCTCCCAGCTTCAACCCCAAATTCCGAACTATCTCTAGCGACACCACCGCCTCAGGCTTGCCCTCTTCGGGGAGTCTCCCCTCTTTGAGCCGAACCTCACAGCGTTTCATCAACTCTTTCCGCACCTCTGCATTCACTCCAAAAAGCGGAAAAAACATCTTGCCGAAAATAGTCTTTACCTGTACGGTATAGTTATGGGTTTCGGTCAGGATTCCAAGCCCCTCTAGCTTCCGGACTCTCTTTATTTCGTCTGGGTCCACGCTCAACACGTTTCGAGGGGTGAGTCCTGCAACATAACGGTTGTAGCCATAAAGGGTAAATATCGTGGTGTTTACGGAGCGCACGAGGGTGACTACGCTATAGACAAGCATCACGGCGAGCATCACAACCATAGCGACAGGGAGTGCTTTTGCAGGGTTACGGCGGATGTACAAAAAGGGGCTAAGAATGGAGCGCATAGGGTCTCGTAGGTCACTCGGCTTTCTGAAGGTGGCTCACATCATTCAATAGAGAGACACCTCGCTTGAAGAGGTTGCCCTCTCGAAATCGCTCTTCGATGATGGAGAGCGAGGCGTTTGCAAGCCAAATTCTGTTGAGAGAGGAGACGGGCGCACCAAGCGCATCGTAGAGCAACACACGCAGGCTTCCACCATGCCCCACAATAGCGATATGCTCTGTTGGAAACTGGGCTTTTATCGTAGCGAGGGCATTTATCATCCGCTCCCATGCCGATTCTAGCTCCTCTGCGCCGGGGGGACGGTGCAAAAACGAATTCTCTTGGTACTTGCGAAGCTGATCCTCTTCCCCACGGGCAATTATCTCAGCTTGGTTCAAGCCTTCCCAATAGCCGAGATGGGTTTCACGAATCTCCGGCATCGCGTGTACCGGCAAGCCCAACTGCTCAGCAATGGCGTGCGCCGTCTGCTTTGCGCGTGTGAGGTCGCTACTAATGAGTGCCTGTGGAGGGTTTGGAAGCGAGGCAAGGCGCAATGCTACACATTGCGCCTGTGCCATTCCCTCCGCATCAAGCGGAATATCCGTCTGCCCTTGCAACCGCATCTCACGATTCCAAGCGGTCACGCCATGGCGAACGAGATAGATATTCCGCCTCTTTTCGATCATGGACGTCGAATTCCGGGCTGCTGTGGCGGTGCGCCCCCTGCGGGTTGAACGTACTCTTTTGCCCCCGCCGGAGGAGTGAATTTGAAGATAGACATCGCGATGTTTGGCGCGAATGTCTCGCCGGTGAAGACGATATCCAATTTGCCACCGTCCAAGAGCCTCTCAATTCGTAAGATATGGTTCGTCTTGCTCAGTGAAAGAATCACAGGTTTTGAGGTCTTTACCAACTGCTCAAGGCGTTTCTTCTGGTCGGAAGTGATATTTGCCGGAATGTTATTGGGCATTATCGCCTTCATCTTAATCACAGTGGCAGGCTGACCACCTACGTTCCCCATGGTCGTGCCATCGGGAACAAAATTATCGGTACTAGGAAGAAGTTTCGATACGATCTGCAACATTGAGAAAGTGGGAGGTGCAGCTTGCTTGACATATTGCTTCATTGCGGGCAAGTATTGGTACAAGGTTTTGCCATCAGAAACCATTATACTGTTGCCTTTTGCAGCATCTGAAGCCGCCCCTTTCCCTGAAGCCTTGGTCTCAAAGTAGAAAAAGTTCGGTGCTTTGAAAATCACCCTCTGATTTGAGACGACTTCACCAGGTTTCCCCGCCTGATCTTTCCCCGTTTGCGTAATTTTCAAAACGGCTTGGTACGCCTTTGCTTGGCTATATTGGGCAACCGTTTTCTGAATAAGGCTCGTAGGGTCTTCGGCACGTGCAACACTACTCGTGGACATAACAAGGGCGGTGGCTCCAAACAATAGCCCACCATGCGACAACTTTGCTACCGTGTTGGTTCGAAAAGGCATACCATGTTCTCCTTGCCGTCCCACACATCCTAGATATTGGGGCGGCAAACGCTTCTGATTCAAGGTTAGAGGCGGGATACTCCCGCCACCTTGTTAAGTATACCATACGGGGCGAAGAGTATTCTCTTGTTCCTTATCCGTAATCACGCAGGAATATTATTCTTCTTTCGCGAACCATTGCCCCATACCACATCAAGGAGAAAATCGGTCTATGTTGCGGTTGATCTACTGCGTCCTCGGAATGACGCTTCTAAACGCTCCGAGCACACAACCAACACTATGCCTAGCACGGGAGGAGAAAATGCATCGACTTGCACAGAATTTTTTGCAATCCTTATCCGAGGAGCAAAAGCACAAGGCACTCCTAGAGTTTAACTCGGAAGAGCGTCTAAACTGGCACTACATCCCACGAGCAAGGAAAGGGATGCCGTTCAAGGAGATGAACGAGGCACAACAAACGGCTGCCCAACAGCTCCTCAAAGCGGGCTTGAGCGTGCGCGGAATGGAAAAGGTTAGCCAGATTCGCGAACTCGAAGGCGTACTAAAGGAGATGGAAAAGGGTACGGGTCCCACACGCGATCCCGATCTCTATTATGTCTCCCTTTTTGGCGAACCCACCGATTCTGGGGTTTGGGGCTGGCGTTTTGAGGGGCATCATATCTCCTTAAACTGGACGGTCATTCAAGGGCGTGTTATCGCCAGTAGTCCGCAGTTTTTGGGAACAAACCCGGCAGAGGTACGATTTGGACCGCTTAAAGGGCGTCGTGTCCTACACAAAGAGGAGGACTTAGGGCTAGAGCTGGTACGCTCTCTTTCGCCAGAACAGCGTAAGGAGGCTATTCTCAGTGAAACCGCCCCCCCCGACATCATCACGGCGGCACAACGTCAAGCCGACATTCTGGACTCCAAAGGGGTGCACTATACTGCACTCACCAAAGAACAACAGGGTATTCTCATCGCGCTGATTCAAGAGTATGCCACCACCCAAAACCCTGCAATCGCAAAGCAAAGGCTTGAAAAAGTTCGCAAAGCGGGGCTAGACAAAGTGGTCTTCGCGTGGATGGGCGGAACAGAGCGCGGTGTGGGAACCTACTACCGCGTGCAAGGCACAACCTTCCTCATTGAGTTCGACAATACCCAAAATAGCAACAACCATATTCATGCTGTATGGCGTGACTTTAAGAACGATTGGGGCGCAGACCTCCTTGCCGCACACTATCAAAAGTTGCACCACAAGGACGGACACCACCACGACCCTGAAGAGGAGCATTCGCACTAGCCTGCTCCTTCGTTCTATCTTAAATATCTGCCCTATTCTTCTTTTTTATCTCAGAATTCAAGATTAGGGCAGATATTTGTCTGTTTATGTTACCGAAACCTCAAACTATTGAAACGACAATAGGCACTTATGCGTAAAATGTACGGAAAATCCATCCTGAACGAGAGAGAGAAGACGAATAGATGGTCAAAAAACGTGTAGTTATTGGCTGCTCAATACCCATCATCCTGCTAGGAGTTGGTATTGCAGTCGGTATAAAGAACTTCAAGCCGAAGCCAAAAGCGGAGCGAGTGGAAATCGTACAAAAGGGCGACGTCGAAATTAAGGTCGTCGAAAACGGAACCATTGAGCCACTCCGCAAAGTCGAGGTCAAGTCTAAAGCGGGCGGACGGGTGCTAAAACTCCTCGTCGATGAAGGGGATACCGTGAAGATTGGGCAACCTCTCGCCACAATAGACCCCCAAGAGATCAATACCCAACTCGCGGCACTCCAAGCCCAACTAGCAGGAGCGGAGGCACGCCTCGCGGCAGCACAAAAGAGTACGATCTTTCAAACCGATCAGACTCGAACTAGCATTCAACAGTTTGCTCAGGCAGTGGAAGCGGCACGATCTCGCCTCAGCAACACCCTAACAGAGGCACAAGCACAACCCGAACTGACCAAAAAGGCGATAGAGATCGTAGAGGCAAATCTCGAAGCGGCGCAGGCAAGTCTTCGCGTGCAGATGGACAATATGCGACTCCTCAAAGAGAGCACCCATCCGCAGAACGTGGTAAACACACAAGCCGCCTATGATCGCGCCGTTGCAACGGCGAAGAACCAAAAGCGCAATCTTGAACGGCAACAGCTACTCCTTGATAAAGGGTTTGTTGCTCAACAACTTGTCGATAACGCGGACACGGAGCTAAAACTTGCCGAGGCACAAGTCCGTGAGACACGCCAACGTTTGGATCGCATTGAACAGACGAACGCTATCGAGATTACCAATGCCCAAAGTCAGATAGCAAGTGCCAAAAGTCAGGTAAGACAGATGGAAGCACAACTCGTTCAGGCGAAAGTGAGCACCCTCCCTGTCACCCGGTTACGTGAAGTTGAGAACGCAAAAGCCAACCTCGCGCAATCCCTCGCACAATACGAATCGGCAAAATCGGGGCGGACGCAGGATAAAGTCCGCTTTGACGAGTCCATTGCGGCGAAGGCGCAAGTCAATCAAATTAAGAGCCAACTTGACGAACTTCTCGTGAGGAAGAACGACACCACACTGTACGCCTCGATGAACGGTGTGGTAACCAAGCGCTATGTCGAAGAGGGAGAACTCATCACCTCCGCCATCTCCTCGTTCTCGTCGGGAACCCCCGTCTTTCAGATAGCCGATCTCGGAGTCATGCTCGTCAAGATCAATGTCAACGAAGTCGATATTGGCAAACTGAAATTGGGAACCTACACCGAAGTATCCATAGACGCCTCCAAGGGAGCCATGTTCCCTAGCAAGATACGCAAAATCTCGCCCGCTTCCCTCACGGCAGGTAGCACGGGCGATTCGGGAAGCAGAGGGAGCCTCCTAAATAACACAGGGCAGGTCATTCGCTTTCTGGTAGAGATTCAGATTGATGTACCGAATAATCTTTTGAAGCCTGGCATGAGTGCTAGATGCGCGATCATCGTCTCCAGAAACAAAGGGGTACTACGCATACCCATAAACTGTATTCAGGGCGAAGGCGCAGATGCAACGGTACAGATCGTCACAGATTCCACGGTAAACGGAGAAAAGAAAGAGACTACCACAGCACGTAAAGTGAAGGTGGGTCTTAAGGGTGATGATTTTGTGGAACTCGCGGAGGGGGTTAAAGAGGGTGAGAAAGTGCGCCCCAACGCCTTCACGGGACCAGAGCGCAAAGCCATTGATATCAATGGACCTTAGAAAGGGAGAGGCGTAGCCCATGAACTTCTGGTATGCTATCCAGATGGCACTTGCGAATCTGCGTGCCAACAAACTTCGCTCTGCCCTTACGATGCTTGGGGTCATTATTGGTGTCGGTGCAGTCATCGTCATGGTTGCCATTGTACAAGGAGCCTCGGAGCGCGTCACCTCCGAGTTCAATCGCCTTGGTTCGAGTCTGGTTATCATCTTCTATCAGCTCGATGCAAAGGACCGCAACAAGACAACCCGCCGTATCGACGCCATGAAAATGGACGATGTTCGCGCCATTCTAAACGAATGCAGTCTCATTAAAGCACTCTCCGCAGAACTACCCATCAATCAGGGTCCTAATTCTGGTTCCACCTTTGTTGGGAAATACCGTGATAAAGAGACCGAAATCAACCCCAATGGCGTGCAACCCGCCTACGAACGCCTACGAAACGTAAGCCTTGCACGGGGGCGTTTCATCTCCGAACAAGATATGACAACTTGGGCAAAGGTCTGCGTCATTGGAGAAAAAGTCCGAAAGGAACTCTTCAAGGACGAAGACCCCCTTGGCAAAGAGATCAGCGTCAACGGTGTCTCACTCACCGTCGTAGGGCTTATCGCGCCAAAAGGGCGTTCCTTAGAGGGTGATGCCGACAAGAACGTATTTGTGCCTCTCACGACCGTTCAAAAACGCTATATTGGACGCGAACTTGTGGGCGTCATTTGGGCAGAGCCAAAAGACCCCAAAAAGATCAATGAGGCGATGGAGCAGGTCTGGCAACTGCTCATGCGACGCTACAAAAACCTGCCCGGATTCCATGTTGACAGTCAAGAGAACATCCTTGCCAGCATCAACAAAATCCTCGCCGTATTTGGTGTCGTGCTAGGCTCCATAGCCGGACTTGCCTTACTGGTGGGCGGTATCGGAATCATGAACATTATGCTCGTCTCCGTCACCGAACGAACCCGCGAAATCGGTATCCGCAAAGCGGTTGGTGCAAAAAGAAAAGACATTTTGCTCCAATTTCTGATCGAGTCTGCCACAGTCTCCGCGACGGGAGGTATCATAGGGTTACTGCTCGGCGCAGGATTCGCCTACACAGTCGGCTACATTACCCGATTCATACCCGCCATGGAAGACCCACAAACAGGCGCAAAGGGACTCGCTGTCTACATTTCGCCAACCGTGAGTATGCTCTCCTTTGCCTTCTCAGCGGGCGTCGGTATCGTTTTTGGAGTCTATCCGGCAATACGTGCCTCTAGCCTAGACCCTATCACCGCTCTGCGCCACGAGTAGTAGCGGAAGTAGACACCACTATTCGGCATATCGAGTCTCTTCCGCACGATACCAAAACTTCATACGAACCCTGCTCTATTGCTTGAGCAGGGTTCGTATACAATCTATACGGGAGCAGGAAAATGTGGTATACCCTCTTTGCGACACTATTCTTTTTGGGAACAACGAGAACTATGAATAACCTACCAGAAGAGCCTACTACCACACAAAACAGCACGCAACATCTTCCAGCAACACACCTTCTTACCCAATCTGGTGACATCGCTTCACAGATGATAGATGGCATTGACCGTTTCCTGCTGAACGAAATGGATGCGACGCGTCTCAAACGTGAAGCGGAATGGTCTAAGATAGATCGTGCCAACCCCCAAAATTATCAAGCAGTGCTTGCGCCTTTACGCAAACGGCTTGGCTATATTCTCGGTGTGCGTGATAACCGCCTTCCTGCCAATGCCCCAGAACTTCTCGGCACCCTAGACTCCCCCTCTCTTATTGCACATTCCAAAACAGTGGAGGTTCATACTGCTCGCTGGCACGCCTTGACAGGCTTGGACAGCGAAGGTCTCCTTATCCGACCACGCAAAGGCAATATCAGAGGCTATATTGTTGCGATCCCAGACTGCAATCAGACGCCAGAGGAGTTTGTCGGTATTGGCTCGCCCGATGCCAATTCACATGGAACCCTCGCTTTAGCGGAACGTGGGTACGTTGTCCTTGTACCTGCCCTCATCCCCCGCACCGACCACCCCAAGAATTCCGGACTTACCTACCGCGAATATCTCTACCGAAGTGCCTTTGAACTTGGCAGACACCTCATAGGCTACGAGGTACAAAAGATTCTCGCCGCCGTGGATTGGTTCGCCACAAAACAGACCAAAATCGGGGTCTATGGCTACGGGGAAGGGGGAATGATCGCCCTCTACGCAGGCGCACTGGATACACGAATTGACGCTACAGGAGTCTATGGCTATCTCAACGACAACCGCAAGTTTTGGGAGGAGCCTCTTGATCGCAATGTCTTTGATCGCTACACCCACTTCGGGGATAGAGAATTGGTGCAGATGCTTATCCCTCGTGCAGTGGTGCTCAAGGTCTCAACAAATGCCCCCGCAGAAGTGCTGAAGGGTGGACGCGGCGCACCTGCAACGCTCAACCCAATACCCTCAAATGCCTTCGACAAGAGCGATACGTTTCTATTCAGTCTCGCAATGTATAGGGTGTATGGTATTGATAAAGGCAATGACCCAAACATCCTTGATCCAGCCACACTTGACTATGCACTGTATCCCGGAGCCAAACCAGGGGTGGGACCTCAACCTCTTACCATCATTCAACCGAACAAAAACGCGATTGGGCGCACAGAACGCCTCGTTCAGCAGGTAGACGATTATAACCAGATACTTCTCACCAAGAGCGCAAGTATCCGTGACCAATATATGAAAGACCTGAAGACCGACTCTCTTGCCAACTTCAAAGCCACAGTAGAACCCTATAGGGAACGCTTTGCCAAAGAGATCATTGGGCGGTTTGAGCGTCCGCTCTTACCCCCAAACCCCAGAACTCGCCTCGCCTACGAGGCAAAAAACTGGAAAGCGTATGAGGTTGTGCTAGACGTATTCCCCGATGTGATCGCCTACGGATTGCTTCTCATCCCCAACGACATAAAGCCCGGAGAAAAACGTCCCGTCGTTGTGTGTCAGCACGGCTTAGAGGGACGTCCTCAGCATACCATTGGCAAAGAGGGTTTCGACTACTACAAAGCGTTCTCTGCAGAACTCGCCAATCAGGGCTACATCACCTTCGCACCCCAGAATATCTATATTTTTGAAGACCGATTCCGCAACCTCCAACGCAAAGCCAATCCATTGGGCAAAACCCTTTATTCTATCATGGTTCCCCAACACCAGCAGATTACCGATTGGCTGAAGACCCTCTCCAACGTGGACAGCGGGCGAATCGGCTTTTATGGGCTGAGCTATGGAGGCAAAACTGCCATGCGAGTCCCCCCCCTCGTCTCCAACTACTGCCTTGCTATCTGCTCTGGCGACTTCAACGAATGGGTCTGGAAGAACGCTAGCACAGAAAGCCCCTATAGTTATTCGAACAAAGGCGAGTATGAAATTTTCGAGTTTGACCTCGGAATGACCTTCAATTATGCCGAAATGGCAGCACTCATCGCCCCACGCCCATTCATGGTAGAACGCGGACATTTCGACGGCGTCGGGTCAGATGAAGCGGTCTCCTACGAGTACGCGAAGGTGCGCTTCCTCTACCAAGCGCGACTAGGAATCGGTGATAAGACGGAAATAGAATACTTTGTGGGTCCCCATACGATCAATGCTAAAAAGACCTTTGAGTTTCTCGACCGTTATCTCAAGGACAGGTCTGTCAAAAACTGATCCAGATCACATACTGTCTGTCACACAAGCCACTCATGTGTCAAAACGCTTGACACCCTTACCAAACGTCAGATATAATCTTTATTGAATTGTGTATCAATGAATGATTTTGATCGTGCTTGTAATCCACAGGACACGACACAATAAAATAGTAGGAGATAAGTCAACGATGAATGAACGTATCGCCGTAGTCGGTTTAGGATACGTGGGATTACCGCTTGCCATAGCACTCGCAAAGAAATTTGAGGGCGTTATCGGTTTTGATATCAATGAAAAGAAGATTCTTGAACTAAAAAATGGTATTGACCGCACCAACGAAGTGAACGCAGATGACCTTCGTACCACAAATCTCAAGATAACAAATAGCCTTCAGGATTTGTGCGGTGCTACCTTCTTTATTGTAGCGGTTCCTACCCCTATAGATGCCTATAATAATCCTGATCTCACCCCTCTTCTGAAAGTCTCCGAGACCGTTGGCAAGGCACTCTCTAAGGGAGCCATTGCTTGTTATGAATCGACCGTGTGGCCCGGCATCACAGAGGATATTTGTGGTCCCATTCTCGCCAGAGTTTCTGGTTTGAAACAGGGAGAAGATTTCAAGCTCGCCTACTCTCCAGAGCGAATCAATCCCGGTGATAAAGTCAACACCCTTGAGACTATTATGAAAATTGTTGCGGGTGAAGACCAAGAGACCCTAGACCGCGTCATTGGCGTCTATGGGCGCATCATACAAGCCGGATTGCACCCCGCGTCCAGCATCAAGGTCGCAGAAGCCGCCAAGGTCATCGAGAACACCCAACGCGACATCAATATCGCCATTATGAATGAACTGGCGCGAATCTTCGAGATACTGGATATCCCCACCCGCGACGTGCTAGAGGCTGCCGGAACCAAGTGGAACTTCCTCAAGTTTAAGCCCGGTCTCGTTGGTGGACACTGTATCAGCGTCGATCCCTATTACCTCACGACGATTGCGGAGCAGAAGGGCTACTACCCTCATCTCATTCGTGCAGCCCGTCGGGTGAATGATGGCACAGGAGCTTTCATCGCTCAGAAACTCATCAAAATGCTGATCAAGTCTGGTGCAACGATAAAAGGTTCACGCGTCGCCATTCTCGGCTTGACCTTCAAAGAAAACGTGCCTGACCTCCGTAATAGCAAGGTTCCCGACATTGCCAAGGAGCTACACGAGTATGATGTGAATGTCCTCATTCACGACAATCACGCGGATGCTGAGGAGGCACGCCATGAGTATAAAATTGAACTCGTGGGCGATGAGGAACTGAAAGACCTAGACGCGGTTATCGTCGCAGTCTCTCACGATACCTATCTGCAACTGGGAGCCAAGGGAATTGAAGCCCTCGTCAAACCCGGCGGTGTCGTGGTAGATGTCAAGGCACTCTACGATCCAAAAGACTTCTCTGCACAGACGCTCTACTGGTCTCTGTAAGCACCGCAACCAAAAAGTGGGAGAGCCTAAGACTGTGGCAATCGTCTTAGGCTCTCCCACTTTGCAAAGATTAGCGAACAGTCGCTCGCTCATATTCGGGCAAACAGAGTACTGAAGCTCGAGAAATAACCAAAGTGTGCTACTTAATCTACATCTCGACCACAAGCAAAGAAGACCTCAGCGCCCTGCCCTCAAAGCTCTATCGTTTTCTGCCAGTCACAGAGGACAACGACCCAGATATTATCAATTTGCTAGCCCATCCAATGCGGTGGTACCTTCAATGTCAATACGGTGGATGCAGCTGCCATTTCAGGCATTTGTCTACAAGCAATGGTCTAGACTTTGCACCTCCAGAGGATTGGGCTCCAGAGGACGCCGATGATATAGAATCGACGAAGGCTGTCTACCATGTCCTTCTAGGAATGTTGGCAGACGGGCACAAAGTAGACCTCATCGACCTGTGGAATAACACTAAGCCTGAAGCGATCTCGGCGCTTGATGTCTCCTTAAGCGAGGTGGACCAAGATTCCTTTCGATTCTTTGAGAACCACAAATTCAATCTGCGATGTGACGGAACGGCAGAGTTACGGCAAAACTGCGATGCGTAAAACTTGGCAGTCTACCCTTTTTGCTCTTCCTGAATCCACTGCTCCCAACGCTCTTCATCCCAATCCAAAAACCCACTATTTGCCCGCTTCTCCAAGTTTGGATCGACGCCAAACAGGCGCATGGTACGCAAATCGTTCCGCTCTTTCGCGTTTGCGATGATCTGCTGAACGTTGGGACCATTGTGGTTGTCTGTAACCTTCAGCCAAGTGAGGTTATAGAAGATACTAAAGAAGTAGCGTGTTTTCCCAGAAGTATTGGGCGTTCCAGAGTGAATGAGGCAGTTATGAATGACCACCACATCCCCCGCCTTCATGGGAATGACAACTTCGTCTGGATGCGGAAGGCTCCGTTGATCGGGTGGGAGTATCATTGGCTTGCGGTGTGAGCCAGGTATAACGCGTAGAGGTCCATACTCCGGTGTCAAGTCCTGAAGGTAACAGATGGCATTGATAGCGTGAGGACGCTCATAGGTCTCCCCTCGTGGAACTTGCCCCCACCTATCACGATGCCAGCCCGAAGTCTTGCCTACCACGGTGTCCGCAGCAACAGACGGAAACCCTGCCAGAGTTAGATTATCCAACTGAACACAGGGACCCATAATCCGCTCGGCGAAATCCAAGATCAGAGGGTTTGCCACGGCGGGAAGCATCAGAGTCGGTGCATGTTCTGTGGTGTCCTTGAACCACCACACCGGATGCCCAACATTGCTACGAACCCCGTTCTCCTGTAGCTCCGTGTGCTTGGCGATCCATTTGTCCATCAGGACGCGATCATAAACATTCTCAAAGAGCGTATACCCTTGCTCCTTAAACTCGGCAATGCGTCCTGCCAAATCTTCCCGTGAAGTCATCTTCGACACCCTCCTCAATGTACTTTGAGATAACAGCCTCCTCCGCATTATACCCAATGCACTACCAATTCGGATAGAGTAGCACCCTCTGATAAGATTAAAACTCCGCCACTCACCAAGTTTAGGAGCTAGCTCAAAAAGCAAAAAGAAAGCCCCTCCACTGTTACGTGAAGAGGCTTTCTTCGAACCGTGAGAACTACCTGCTTAAAGGTTAGTCGCCTGTCTTAGTAGCACCGCCACCACCAGCACCCGCAGGGGCAGCACCGGGGAAACGTCTGTTACCAATCTTAGGACCACTCTCTGCTTGCTCTGGTGAGGGGCGCGCACCACCATCGGTTCCTGTGAACTTAACGAACAAGAAACCTACGATACCAACCAACACCACAACAGCAACGACGATAACGGCAGGTGGAACGCTCTTTTTCATGTTACGCTATATCCTGTTCCAGAGACTAGTCGTTGGGCCACAGGTGGTTTAGGGTGTCCGGAACATTGACGTTCGGCTTCAAGAACTGTCCGGGCTTCATAGATTTGCTGTGACCGTCAAGGAAGGTGACGTTGTACATTCCCGCACCGTAGTCTGTGGAGCGAGTAGCAACAACGCAAACGTTCCTACCACCGGTGTGGCGAGGCTGAGGTCCAAAGAACGAATAGTCGTATCCGATCCAACCGCCACAGAAACCAATGGCTTGTGCACCACCACCAGCACCTGCGGGAAGGCCGCCAGCACCGTAGACGCCATGCCATCCGTCAAAGTTACCACTATCAAACACGAACGCATACTCAGCAGGGCGGGCAACAGACGCAAGGGTCTTGCTGTCGTAGCTTCCTAGCAACCAACCATACCACTGTGAACCACTCCAACCAGAACCCATAAGACCATCATAGCGAAGGTTTGAAGGGGTGTAGTTGTTGTTTAACCAAGCGGTGGTACGTGTGACCCAGAAAGGTCCGCCAGTAGAGGCTGCGGTTGGCAGGCTACCGTAGGACATCCAGTACTCAAACCCGTTGGGGTCGGTACTTTTGTAAGGGGAGTTTGGGCAGATGAGCAGTTGGTAGCTCTTCATGTAGGGCTGAACGAGGTCTTGCCATGTGTAGAAGAAGGTTGCGGTATCTGTAGTACAACTCAGGGCGACTTTCTCATCATAGTCCTGAGTATACATTGCGAGAGCAGTACCCATCTGCTTGGCGTTGCTTAGACAGCTGATTTTGCGAGCCTGTTCACGGGCTTGTGCAAAAACAGGGAAGAGAATGGCAGCAAGAATCGCGATAATCGCGATAACGACGAGGAGCTCAATGAGCGTGAAGCCGGATCGGCTTCGGCGAATGCCAGTCATTATAGTGTGACCCTCCATAAAAAATATTCACGGCAAAACACATCACTCTGTAAAGATGCAACCGTGATAAAAAGAGCAAACGCTCAAACTACTCCCAATAATGAGAGCAATACTGAAGAATGCATAGATAATTCCATATAGCAACAAACCACGCAATTCTCAACGAAACCAATCGCCACTACGCTTAAATAGTAAGCAACAGGTTCCTCCGAGAACTAAGCGTGGCGACTTTACCTTGCTAAAATTATCTTTGTATCCCAAACTTAAATTGATTATATCCCCTGTATACTCAGGATGTCAATACTTATTCTTCGCTAATTTTAATGTTTCTCTCCTATCACGAACAAAAACGGCAGATACTCGCGTCAATTGATATTCCATACCTGCCGTTTGCCTCAGAATGCCACATTCAACCTACTCGGATAGCAACGACTTTACTATAGGCTCGATTGCCTCTGCCCAAATGCCATAGCCACGCTCTGCGAGATGTAGAAAATCGGTCGTCACCCCCGGAAGCATGACGCCTTTCTCATCCAACAATTTTGGTCCGAGATCGAAGTAGGTGATGTTTTGCTTCCCGTTCAGTTTCGCGAGTTGCGCGTTGAGTTCGGTAATTCGCACTCGATAGAGCGTATTCGGTTGCTCTCCACGGGGTAATAGCCCCATGAGCAGAATCTTGGTCTTGTTGGAGTGTTTGTGGATCAGCTTACAAATCGCTTTGATGCCGTCCAGAAGCTCGTCGTTCGTGTTACCGCGCACGGCGTGCGGTGTCAGGTTATTCGTGCCAATCAACAGCACAACCGCTTTGGGCTGAATACCCTCCAACTCTCCATGCGCTAGTCGCCAGAGTACCTGCTGAGTCCTATCAAACCCAAATCCAAGATTCATCGCATTCCGTTTGCCGTACCACTTTGCCCATTGGTCGCCAGCAAGAATCCGATTTGAGGTCGGCTCACCACCAAACATATGCGTGATAGAGTCTCCCACAAACACCAAATCAACGGGATGCTTCTTCACATACGCTTTTGCATCGATATGCCTCGCGTACCAATCGTAGAAGTCCGATTCGCTCTTCTCTGCCGGAACTATCGCAGAATTCTCTGGCTTTCCCATGAGCTTCTGAAGTGTCGGCTCCATCGCTTTCGCCCAGAGCAGGTTTCCCACCTCATTTGGGTGCAAAAGATCGGGCATTAGTGCGGGGTCGATGGTTCCATCTGACTTGAGATAGGTCTTGCTAATGTCCAAAAAGAAAACACGCTTGCCGTCGTGCAGATGCGAAACAATCTCGCTCGCCTTCTTTCCCGCCTCACCCGTTCCGGGGAGATTATCACGCGGGAAGATATGCAGCAGCAAGATTTTGGTTTTGGGTAACTTTTGCTTGAGCGTCTCGACGATCTTGGTGATCCCCTCTGCAATCTGCTCTGGCGTGTTGGCAACAGGAAAATGCACTCCGTCCGTGTTGTTCGTCCCGATCATCACCACAGCGACTTTGGGTGATATCCCATCCACAATGCCATTCTCAAGCATCCATAGGATGTTCTCGGTACGCGCTCCGCTAAAGCCCAATGAGACCGCATTGCGTGGCTCGTAGTAAGCACTCCAAACCGGATAGTTGGAGGTGTTATCCCATGCGTGAGAGATCGAATCCCCCACAAAGATAAGGTCAACATTCCCTTTTTTCACCCGATCCAACTTCGCTTGCCACCGTGCAGCCCAGATTTGTGGGGTTGCAGGGGCAGGTATCGTCGCAGGGTTCTGCGCGTGGGCTGCCCCAAACGTCGCCACCACAAGCATCAGTATGCCAAGTCCTCGCCAATTGAACACAACAGTCTCCTCTAATTGGATCTTCGAAAAATGCGTCTAGCCGCTCTGCATGGCGGCGATCACGTCCCGCATTCCGTCCCATTCTTTCCAGATGTCTAACATGCACTCTCGGCAAAAATCGCCATGCCCCTCCCGATAGAGCCGAAAGAAAATCGCATAGCGAATATTATCCGAGACATTATGGCACGCCGTATGCCCCGTCTGATAGTGAACCAACACAATATCGCCTGCCTTTCCGCATATCTGGTGCGGTTCTGGCATCTTAACACGGGGCATTCCTGTCATAAGGTCTTCTGGTGTATGCTCTCGATAGTACTCCTCAAAGAGGGTATGCGTGCGGGGCCAAACAGTAAAGTTACCCGCGTTCGGCTCTGGAAGGTCGCTCAATAACACGCCAAGCAACAGCGTAAAGTTCTGTATCTTCCCTTCCGGTACACCGTTTGTGGGCGTATGCATTCCATCCAGGTGTGGGCGTGGCGGAGGAGCAGGGTCTAGCAGCGTCGGGAACCGAAGGGCGATTTGTCCCCCCGTCACCGGGTTTAGAGTCCCCTCACCTATCAACGACTGCGCGTAATCCCAAGCCGGAGTCTTCATCACGAGATTCACGATCTCTTCACTCCGCTGGATCTCAGGCGCAAAGGACTGAGCGCGGTGTTTTGTCAGTTGCTCCGGACTCATTCCCTCCTGCCCCAAAGAGTGGTTAATGCGCTTTCGTGCCGCTTTCACCATCACCTCTGGAACCACGTTCGCAACCTGCAAAAACCCTTGCTCATAGAGCGACTTTTTCTGGTCAAAACTCAACTGCATCATCGTTTGTCTTTCTCCCTATTCGATAGCAAACCACGTTAAGCCTCGCGCCGGAATTGTGACCGGCACAACAATCGAGTAATCACGCTCTAAGCGTACCCGTTTTGCGCTGCCTCCCTCATGGCTAAGGCTCACAAACTGGCTTAATCCTGTGTAGTAGAGTGGCAAGCGCACATTCGTTTTCAGGACAGTGTCGAGGGGGTTATGGATAACAGCGAAGCCCTTGTGCTTCCCAAACGGGTTCACATGGAGCAACCCATCGTAGTCCCGCCCATCCGGTCTTCTCAAATGGATGACGTCCGAATCCAAAATATCGCGATACTGCTTGTACAACGACACCCACTTCTGAACCACCGCTTTGGTCTCAGGGGTGTCATAGAGGCGTGGTCCCCGATAGCAGGCTTGAACGCCATTTAGGAAGTTCTGTGCCAAGTGTTGCCCATAAGCGTCAAGATGCTCATGAAGCGGCTCTAGCGTTGCCCCCGCGCCTCCCCCTTGGTACTCTACAAGTGGCACAAACATCCAGCCCATGCTAGAGGTCTTCTGCCACGTGCCATCGTACATATTCTGGCGTGCAAGAATAATCTGCCGCTCTCTTGGCAGAGACCAGTTCACCTCCCGATACCCCATCGCGGTCTTATTTGCGCCCTCAAGAAAGTACCAGTCTGGCACATTCAGATAGACGCCCTGTCCACGACACCAAACATAAAAATCGCGTATCTGTTGCCACTGTAGCCATTGCGAGTCGCTCAGTCTCTTATGCCCCGGGTGCGTCGTTGACGCGCACATGTCGCCCGGATACGATCCGTCATGCTCCAGTAGATCAAAGCCTGTCTTCTCGATAAAAGTCTTGATGTGGCGGAAATAGTCCTGTCCCCAACGGCTCCCAAGACAGGGCGAATTGTCAAAAATTGCCCCTCCGATTTTACCCGTCTTTGGGTTGATGACATCGTCTTCGTCGCTGATTCGGCGGCTGGCAAGCAGAGAATATCCTCCCAGTTCCACCCCTTTGGTGTGGGCATAATCCACCAGAGATTTGATCTTTGCGAGATAGTCGGGAGAATTATTTTCCATATTTAGCCCGCTCCCAAAGCTCAAGATCACCATCTCAAAACCGACCTCTGCACACTGGTCAATCGCCAATTTAACAGATTCTGGCTTAGCATCGCGAACGTGCATAAGAATCGGGTTCTCGGTTGCCCACGGTGCGATCTTCCGATACATTCGTCGCATCCCCAACCCTTTGCGCTCCCGCTCCGTGCTATCATGCAACAGTTCCCATATGCGAAAAGATTCAAAGGTCTCTCCCTGTGGAACGTCAACATCGGGTCCCATGGGGGGGCGACACTCCAACAGGTTCGGGGTCTGCAAAAGGTAGTTCACCTGCGTTGTGTACTGCGGATCAGGAATCCATCGTGCTACCTTGTTTGCAGTGGTGGGATCAACAGCGATAAACGAATAGTCGCTCTCAATGTGCAGGTTCGGGGGTTCCCAATGTGCCGCCGTTTCAACCTTCGATTCCGGCTCCACAACGGCTAATACTTCGCTTGTAAAAGAGTTCAGGCGGATTGGCTTCCCACTGCTGTTCTTGAGTGTAATCCATTTACACAATAACGGGATGTCGTCGTATAACTCATAATGCACCTGCACCGAAACACCCGCAAGTCTGCCCTGTGGAGGCGCAAAGTCGAACGTCAACTGGACACCAGAAGGCGGATAAGCGGTCTGTGAAGCGTACCGCTTCCGCTTCCATTCCATCCGAGGCAGAGTTGCACCGATGGAAAACCCAGTACACGCAAACGCTTTGGGGTCGGCGGTCAAAGTCCCGATCCATTCGCGCTTGAGATAGGCGTAGTCCGGTTGCCCTTGCAACCCCCCAATAGCGAACTTCTCGCCATCTAGTTCAACATACGCCTCCGGCTTCACCCCTCGGAGTAGAGCCTCTTTCGTGGTCAAATTTACATAGCCAATGGTTGCTAGGTTGGGTAACACACGAAACTCCCGACGTAATAGTCCATTATCCAGCACGATTTCACGCGCCTCTTCTCCACGAAAAACGCCAGCCTTTTGCCCTGTTGTTCGCACTAACCAGTCCGGTCTTGCCTTTGCCGCACGGGGCAGTCGTGGCAAGTTCGCCACCGCTTCTAGCACCTTCTGCTCTAACAACCGCTCGCCTCCTTGTGCCATCAACGGCAATGCAACACAAAAACCAAGCATCAGCCCATTGATAAGCCTATTCGTTCGCTTCTTCAAAATCTCTGGCTCCTCGCTCTCCAATTTCAACAGCACCTCACTCATGATGTTGCATTTTCGCTTCCGTAAGAATCCGAATTCTCTCCCCGTTCAAGCACCCAATAACCTCTAAACCATTCCCCACTACTACCATTCGCAAAAGCAGAAGCAATTTCCTTTTCTCAAGCCTCCCAATATCCCCCGTGATACAATATTATAGCGGTATACTGTTATACAAGGGTTTCCATCCCGTCACAAACAGTGTAGAGAGTGCGTCTACAAAAGACATAAAACGCATGTCCGTTCGACATAGGAGAATTTCGGTTATGGTACGACATCCTATTCCCCCCATTCGCCTCATTCCCCTGCTTCTTGGAGCGTTTGCACTCCTCTCAGGGTGCAATAGTGCCCAGCAAGACTACGGCGGATTCTCTCGAAGCCTTGGGGGCGATATTGGTAGTGGTTACAACTCCTCCCTCGGCAACAGCTATACATCGGGGCGCGGAGGTCCAGAAGATTTGGTAAATCGTGGCACCTATCCCAAGATAGAAACCTCTTTCAAACTCACGGGTATCAAGGGCGATCCCTTCGATTTTGAGCAGGTTGCCGTCTTCGTCACCCTCACCAAACCCGACGGTGGCAAAGTGGATGTTCCTGCCTTCTATGACGGTAGCGACACCTGGCGGATGCGATTCACACCACCCTCAAAAGGCAAATACGTCGTTGAGAAGGTCAAACTGAACAAAGAGATCGTTCATGAAGACAAGCTCGAACCAAAAGATTGGACAGTGAGCGGAGAGCCAGCCCCCGGCTTTGTTCGTGTGGATAAGGGCGATAAGACACGCTTCATCTTTGACAATGGAAGTCGCTACTACCCTCTCGGTCATAATCAGGCATGGAGATCGAACGGACTGCCAGAGATACCCGCGCTTTTTGAGACCATGCACAAAAACGGCGAGAACTGGTCTCGGGTTTGGATGAACCACTGGGATTCTAAAAACCTCGATTGGACTGGTGTCGAAAATAAGACACCCCCCGGTCAAATCGACCTCGAAGTCGCCAAAAAGTGGGATACTCTGCTCGAATCTGCCGAAAAATCGCAAATATACTTCCAGCTAGTCCTACAACACCATGGACAATACTCCAGCAAAGCGGGACACAAATACTCGAACAACAACAACGCGAATTGGGAAGACAACCCTTGGAATTCAAAAAATGGGGGCTTTCTGCAAAGCCCTGAAGACTTCTTCACCGATCCCAAAGCGCGACGCCTCACAAAACGCAAACTCTACTACATTCTTGCCCGCTACGGATATTCGCCAAATGTTCTCGCTTGGGAACTCTTCAACGAGGTGGAGGGAACAGATGCAGGAAACGGGAAGCTGTGGCAGGACATCGCCATGTGGCACCGCGAAATGGCGATATTTTTGCGCCAATTCGACGGTTATCACCACCTCATCACCACGAGCGCCGCAAATGGTATCCCCCTCGATAGCCCCGTTTGGGAAACCGTCGACTACCTTCAAACCCATACCTATCCCTCTGATGTAATCAGCGCGGTGGCAGGTGTCCCAGGCGATACAAAAACAAAATCGGAGAAACCCCATTTCGTGGGTGAATTCGGCTCCATGAACCTCAAGGACGCAGAGGGAACTGCCCTCCACCTTGGACTATGGACGAGTCTCATGCGAAACCCCTCTGGTGCTGCACAATATTGGGATTGGGACAACGTGGAGAAAGCGAACCTCTACTCCCATTTCCGTTCTGCACGAGACTTCATCGATGCCTCTGGAATCACGAACCAAAGCGGACTCGTCAATGCTAATCTGCCTGTAGAGACAAGCGAAAAAGCGGGTCTACGCTTCGCGCCGGGAGCGGGGTACGCCACCGCCAAACAGAACGAGTTCGTGGTTGGAACCGCCGGTATCCCCGCAGGCATCGAAACGTACCCTGCCTTTCTGCAAGGCGATGCCCACCGTGAGATGACGCCAAAGCCGCTCACTCTACAAGTCAATTTTGCTACTCCCGGCACACTGCGTGTCACCGTGAACCAAATTTCAAAATCTGGTGCAACCCTAAAGGTAGCTTGCTCCGGCAAAACTGCCAAACATGAGTATGCCTCCTCCAATGCCGACTTCTCCCCCAAACAAGAGGACAGCACCGTGGCGTTAGAGGTTCCTGCCGGAACGCAGACGGTCACCATCGAAAACACAGGCAAGGACTGGCTCGTAATTAAGAGCATCGAACTCTCCGACTATGCGCCAGCCCTCACCGCTATGGCGCGAATTGGAAAAGAGTACGCTGTGGCTTGGGTCTATCACCGCACGAACGTGGATGCCCCTGCCTCACAAACCCTCACCCCCGCCACAGGCAAAATCAATTTCATGGGCTTGAAGAAGGGCAAATATCGTGTGACATGGTGGGACATTGCAAACGCGAAGTCACTCGACACTTCAGACCTCAATGTCGATAATGAGAAACAACCCCAGTGGCTGTCCACTCCGCCTGTAAACCGTGACGTCGCGCTCTACATTCTCAAGGAGGGTGTGAAGGTTAGCACTAAAAAGAGTGCCAAACGCTGAACTACCCTCCCAAAAGGGGTACAGGGAGAATCGCTTACCCCTCATTTAACCACTTGAAAACCGTTTGGTGAAAGTGTATAATGTTCCCCTGTGGGGGTCGCCCAGCAAAACAGGCGACCCCCCTCTCGATTCTGGTAACAAACTATGCCGTTCTCAATCTATCATACAACTAAAGAGGGTCTTCGCACGGTGATGAAAGAGGTACCTGACCTCGCGCCCACCGATAGCCTTGCACGCTTCGCACAACTAGCACAATATTACAATACGCAGTCGCTCCCTGTCATTGAAGATGGCAATCTCAAAGGCATGGTCTCGCGCAAGGCTCTCATACAGTCGTTTGGACTTCCGAGTCAGGCAGAGAGAGATACCTACCTGGAACGCCCCATTCAAGAATTCTTGTACCAGCCTGTAAAAATCGCCACTCCAGAGATGCCGTTAAGCGACGTCGAGAAGATTTTCTTTCAGGGTGAGGAAGACAATGTTCCCGTAGTGGATGATGAGGGTTACTGCCTCGGTATGATCCTAGCTAGCGATCTCCTCTCCCCCGCAATGCCCACGCCACGCCCCCCACTGATAGGAGGCATGGCGACACCCTATGGGGTCTATCTCACCGATGGCAACATTCAAGCAGGGGCAAATAACCTTGCGCTTGTTCTCTCTGGTATGCTTCTAGGGCTATTCTTCACGGTCACAATTTGGGTCTCTGATGCCATACTCACTTTAGGGCAACAGCATGGACTACCCAAAGGTCTCTCAAACGACCTCGATGTGGGTAGTACCTCGCAATCCCCAACGATGGGGCTTCTAAGTATTGCTGTACGGCTTATGACTCTGTTCATCCTGCTCGTGCTTATGCGAATGAATCGGCTTGCAGGCTTTCATGCCGCCGAACACCAAACGGTGCACGCCATTGAGCGCACCGAAAAACTGACACCTGAGATTGTGGGCAGAATGCCCCGGGCACACCCACGTTGCGGAACCAACATTATGGCGGGCGCAACCGTCTTTTTCGTGGTACTACAGTTGGGTCTCTCTATCCCTTATGCCGACTCGGTAGCCCCTCTCTTCGCTCTCTTTAGCACTCTGTTTTACTGGCGACGCGTGGGAGCTTTCCTTCAAGAACGGTTTACCACCCGTCCAGCAACCAAGCAACAACTTGAAAGCGGAATAAAAGCCGGAGAGGAGTTGCTACGAAAATACTGGTCAGTACCGCCCACACGCCCACGCCTCTGGCGACGCATCTGGTGTATGGGCATGGCACAAAACATGGCAGGGGTCGTCATAACCATGTACCTCGCCGAGGGTCTCCGCTTTCTGCTGAAGCCCTATTTGCACTTGTAATCGCATTCCACGGTTTCCATCCGTTCCTACAGAAACCGTACACAATACACTACAGAACCCGTTCTCAACACCTGAGAACGCCGAGGAGTCCTTCTCGTGATTACGGAAACGCTGAAAGACCTTTTACTAAGCGCAATCAAGAATGCACAAACCGCAGGAGACCTTCCTGACTTTGAGCCTCCTACCTCTATTGCTATCGAGACACCACGCAATAAACAGCACGGGGACTATTCGAGTAACATCGCGCTCACGCTCAAGAAGGCAACGGGTATCAATGATAGCCGTCAAATCGCGCAAAAGATTATTCAGCACTTCCCAACAAACCCCCATGTGAACAAGTTTGAGCTTGCGGGTCCCGGGTTTTTGAACTTTTACCTCG
>CAMCUQ010000014.1 GCA_945878775.1 Chthonomonas calidirosea | reverse complement strand
AGAGCTATCCAGAACATATATCTGCTCGGTGTCGGGCAGAGGATTACCATTGTCATCTTCGAGTACTACACGGACGCGGGGCATGGGAACTCTCCTTAAAGGGACGATACAGAGAATCTACCACAATCCCGACTTTTTGGAGAGGAACAAGTTTTTACATATGAGGGTAAGCCTCGAAGGATAGAGGTTCGCGGAACTGGCTTCAAAGATATGGATGCCATTGCCTGGTTTATGTGTATTTTTGTCTTAATTTGGACATTTGGCTGCATTGGACTTGTTCTCCAAGCACTCAATGCCCCATCAGAAGACAATACTCTCAGGCTGATGGCTCCATTATTCATCCTCGCAGATATCGGAGCGGCTTGCTTTCTGGCAAGCCGCCTTTGGGGGAGTACTCGAATCACTCTCCTTCAGCATCAGATCGTCATCGAGAGGCAACTCTTCTCCTCAAAAATGAGCCGCTCTTGTGAAAGAAGCAAGGTGCGCGCTATACGACAAAAAAAAGATGGGGGAGATACTCAAGACGATGGGTACGGCAATGTCAGCACCAACCACGACGATAGTTTTCCGACTTGGGGCTTATTCTTTGAGGTAGAGGGGGACAAAGACTTTGTTGTACTCAGCCGCCAGTCTATCGAACAGGGCGATTGGCTGGGACCTCTGCTTGCGGAATGGTATGAGAAGCCCTACACTCCTAGTCCCATACAACCGCGTTCCGCTCTAGACCCCTAAAGACCTAGCACGAGATCGGGGCGAGCTTTGCGGTAGATTTTGGTGAGGGCATCCAGAGAGATTCGTGCCTCTTCCCCTCCAATAAGCGGAGGACGTTTGTCTCGAATAGCTTCAACGAAGTCCTCCATAATGAGCAAATGCCCCTGTAGACTGATACTCATGGGGTTGACGCGCCCTCCCCCCACCTCTCCCGTATTGCCCTCTAGGGTGTCCATCCTCTCCTGCCCCCCATAACCGAATCGCACTACTTTCGTGCTATCGAAGGCGACAGAACCCTCCGTTCCAACGATCTCAACTCTAGCACAGAGATCGGGATAGGAACAGGTTGTTGCCTCCACAACACCCCTTGCCCCGTTTTCAAAACGCAGTACGGCAAGAGCATTGTCTTCTGCCTCCATAGTATGGCTTGCGGTCTCAATGTGAGCAAATTCGACCTCCTCCACCCTTCCCATAAAGTGACAAAGGAGGTCTAGCGTATGAATGGCTTGGTTCGCGAGAACTCCCCCATCGTATGCCCATGTTCCACGCCATGCGCTACTATCATAATACTCTTGGGAACGCCACCACTTGACGGAGGCACTGCCAGAGAGAAGCCTACCGAACTTTCCGCTAACAATAGCATCATGAACGATCTGGACGGTACGCGTGGTGCGCTGTTGGAGGACGCAAGCGAGGGTCAAAGCACGCTGTTGGCAAAGACTAAGGAGACGATCCACCTTTTCGATGTTGAGATCGAGCGGCTTTTCACAGAGGATATGGCAGTTTGCATGGGCTGCAAGGAGAGCCTGATCGCCATGGAGTCCGGAAGGAGTGCAGATGTCCACAGCATCTAGGATTCCCGCGCCAAGCATCTCCTGAACACGAGTGAAGTGGGGAACCCCGAGCTTTTCTCCAGTCTGCTTGGCACTGAGCAAATATTCGTCACAGACAGCAACGATCTGCGCCTCCTGTATCTGTTCCCAGATTTGAAGATGCCCCTGCCCCATTGCTCCACAACCTATAATCCCGATCTTGAGCCGTTCCCTCATTCTTGTCCCTTTCACGCCAAACGCTCTTGCCTAGCATTTTCTCTACAGGGGAAAGGATTCGCCTTCGGCACGCAAAATCCTGCATTGCCTGTCTCTTATCACACAGCCACTTGGCTTGGAATCAAAGCTATTACCTGCAAGCCGTGCATGGTTTGCAGGTAATACTCGAAAAAGCTCGCTTCGAACGAGGGGTTTTAGGGGAATTCACGGTGGGGGCGAACGACAGTAGTTCCGTCTGGTTCAATCAGTGGTCGGTTATAGATGTAGGGCGGCTCCATCACTCCGCGCTGAGCCTCGGTTAGCTCCTCTACCCATGCAGGAAACGCTGACGTATAGGCTCCCCCCGCAAAGTGTAGGTATTTGGGAGAGAAACGGTACATCAACGTGCGACGTTGGTGCTTTGCCTTCCAGGGAAGCGTTCCATGGGTGGTGGCTTCGTTAAAAATAAGGAGATCACCCGCTTTACAAGGCACATGAAAAATTGCCTCTTCCTCTGGGGCACACTCCAAAATCGAAGGGGGGCAAACATAGTTTGCCTTATGGCTACCGGGAATACAGCAAAAGCCCCCGTCGCCAGGACCAATATCGGCAAGCTGAAACTGATACGAGACCATACCACAACGCATAATTCCATTTTTATAGGTGTAGTACTCGGCTCCATCAAAGTTATTGCCGGGTCCATGTAGTTTCAGCCCTTCGGTTCCTTCCGAAGCATAAAAAACGACGGGAGAGTGATCCAAGCGCCAGCCACGCCCTAGCATAGTGTCCAGATAGGGAATAGCCTTTGGATGCGCCAACATCTCCCGAAACGGCTCACACAAAGGGCGTTCCCACTCCATCATACCATAGAGGACACCACGCTGTTGCCTCCCCTTCAGAGTTGTGGAATCGCCGAGGTAGGTTCCTTCGGTCTCCGTCATCCTCTCCATATTGGCGTCTATGGCTTCATTCAGCCTAGCAACCTCTTCTGGCGTCAGAAAATTGCGGACTACCAAGTATCCTTGAACGTCAAATAAATACTTCTCTCGCTCTGTCATGCTATCATTCTCCTCTCAAAGCTCCTATTCTATAGGAACAGAGCGCATCCCTCCTCCATTCTTTTCAAAATAAGGGAATTCGTAATTACTCTGCCTCCCTTAGCGCGAATCCCTAGAAAGTTGGCTTGCATACGCCCTCAAGAAGGAGAAAAAAAAAAAAGAGAACAAACATATAGATACACCTAATAAGAGGTCCTCATGCCTCGCCTTCATCTTTGGCTGTGTATACTCCTGTTGGTTCTACTTCCTCCTCTTCCGAGTGGGGGGCAAGAGCCTGCCCCTCCCCATTCACGGACAGAGTGGGTGTCTCGATTACGCAGTCTGCCCAACCCTTTGGGAAGAGATGACTATCTGTTCTTGAACCAGTTTCAGGCTCTGGATGCCAAAACGGTGTATCAGATAGTACGGGAGAACTGGGCAGAGATTTCGAGCGAGCATGGACGAACTCATATCGTTCAGTACACAGCATTTGAACCCCACAATCCCTACCTCCTCGCTATTCTTCACATGGGACGGACAGACCACGCCCCACGCGTTCAGCAGATGGCGATACGATGCCTGCGCCTCCTCACCTTTCAGGATTTTGCCGACGAAGCAATCTATTTGAGATGGTATCGTGAAGAGCAAGCAAAACCGTTAAGAGAGGTGGTTGGCGGCGGATGCAGGAGTTATGTGGGACAGCTTGAATCGGCAACAACAAAAGAAAAATTACAACTACTAGACCGTTTTCTGGAGATTCCTTTCGCCCCTCAAGAGAGTAGCGAGGCTTCCCAGCCAGAGTTGAAGTTGGTAGGGCTAATGCAGATGCGTCGGGAGGCAGTCTTAGCTTCAGGGCTAATGTCGCTCCTCTGTGGCTATCTTGAGGAGCGACACCCACCCCTTTTGCGCCGAAAGGCTCTTGTTTGCATCGCACATTTCCAGCCAGAGAGAGCACTCCTTCGCACTCATGAAGCGCGTGTTCGGTGGGTAATTCCTGCCCTCTTGGAGGGAAAAGACGCTACACTACAAGAGAAACTAGAACTCCTTGCCAATCTCCACACCGATTGGGCAGTAAAGCCACTCCTTCAGTTAGCACAAGAGGAGTATGGAGAAACAAATACCTCTACTCTGGTTCGTGCCTTAGTGAAAACAGAGAGTCTGCGCGTGGTTCCTCTGCTCATTGTGATGCTTGAGATCGCTGAGGCAGAACAGGACGAAGAGGAGCGATCACATCTGACAAAAGGGCTGACGCAACTCACGGGGCAAACTTCACAGACGGTAGAGGCTGGAGGCTGGCGTGTTTGGTGGAACCGCTCAGGCAGAAAACAGAGTCCCGATTTTTCTGTGGCTACGTTTCCACGTTTGGCATTACGCCTCCGCGCAACGCAGAGGGTTTTGCGCCGATTGATCTGCCCGATCTACTCAGAAAACTCCTTAAAACCCATCTACTGGCACATTGCTTCGGGGCGCGTTTGGGATGTGAAGCGTGAAAACCGACGCCTTGGGCTTTTGGCAGTACTCTTTGATCCCGATACCCCCGAGGCTCTTCCAAAAAGTAGACAGTGGCAGGAGGCTCTAGGGCTTGCATTTCAAGGAGATTATGTAGTCGCCCTAATTCCGGTTTCAAAGCAACAAAACAGGAGCAAAAGTAGAGAGCAGGTACATTGGGCAGTGAAGGATGCCTCTACCGCCCTCCCCATTGATCCTCAACGCATTTGGTTGATGGCGGCGGGAGAGCAGACGGCAACGCTTTACGCCTGTGCGGATAGCAAGGAGAGGCTTTTCCGAGGCTTTTGGGTGGTAAATTCCCATTTTCGACAGGCTTGGCTCACAGGAGCATCACCTCTCCTAGGAGCGCGGTTTTTAGTTGAGTTTGCGCCAAAGCGAACCGCTATTCCTGCTCTTACCCCCCTTGTAGCGAAGGCGGCATTGAGCCGGCTTGGAGGACAGGTTCATCTCCTCTCAAAAGAGACCTCTTCCTCTCTCTTAGAGTCTCTGAAAGAAGCGGTTGGATGGTTAGAGATCGCAAAGGGATTTTGAGTGGAATAGGTGAAATATACGATATAATGGAGTGGGAACTCTTCCAGCAATACTGCCTTTTGGTAAAACAGAGCTATTGCGCTTTTCGACCTCTCAACTTTGTAGCAAAATGCCTTAGCAATCGGGGCATTTTCACCATTGGGTTAGGATTGTATCTTCATTCTTTTGGGAGTAAGAACATCATGAGTAGTGCCTCCTCAGAAAGAAACTTCTCTTATGGAGCGGTCTTTCAAACGGGAGACTTTGTACAACGAGGGGACATTGTAGGGCTATCGGTGGACGGCAAACAGGCGGTAAAGGCTCCAATGAGCGGTTGGGTTCGGATTTTGCCCCAACCAGACAGCCCTGAAAGTGATCCCATTCCTCTTATCGTGGAGATTTGGCGTCTCCCCGATTACACCGGAGAGAACTATTCTCTCCCCATCTCCCGCTAATTGAGGGGTTTGGTTGCAACTTCACCCTCTTTTGAAGGAGAGTCCAAGAAAGGATCGTATTGCCATGAAGCCTCAACGCCATGGGTTTACCTTGATCGAACTGCTCGTCGTTATCGCAATCATCGCCATTCTAGCCGCCATTCTCTTCCCTGTCTTTGCACAGGCAAGGGAGAAAGCCCGCTCTATCACCTGCCTAAGCAACTTGAAGCAGTCTGCAACGGCAACACTGCTCTACACTCAAGACTATGATGAGACATTCCCGATCAACCTTTACATCAATTTTGGGGGTGCTGTCCCCTGCACCATGTCCTTCTATCAGGAACTCTCTCCCTACCAGAAGAACGCCGAAATCATGCGATGCGCCTCTAAACCGACAGCAGTAGACTTTGCACTCGGTTGGTCGATTGTAGCGGGAGCGGTTGGTCTGCCCGATCTTTGTGCTGGAAACCCCAACCTCAAATATCTCAGTTACAATTTCAACTATGCGGTCATTGAGAATGGCTCTCCAAGCAATATCTTTGGTGTCGATCCGGGGCGTACAGTGAAGACGCTTGCCTCTATTCCGTTCGCAGTTGAGACGGTTCTCATCTCGGACGGTGTTCCTTCCTTGATGCCTATCAATGGACCTCCCGACTTCGCCTGTGGGGTCTTCTACTCTCCCGTTGATGCCCGACACAATGGAGTCGTGAATGCGAATTTCGTGGATGGTCACGCCAAGGCGGTTCATGCTAAGCCAGAGGTAAATGCGAATGGAACCCAGTACACTTGTGCGGGTCTGGATGGTCAAGTGCTAAAGATATATCAGGTGACAGATAAGGGACCCTACCAAGAATCGCAAGAGCTTTGGGGTATCGCCCACCAACGCTCAGATGGAACCTGGTATGCCGACAACCCCTAGCCCAACCCTGTACAAGAGAAGGAGCTTCCTTATATGACAAATGGTATCTCAGGTGGAACAAAGCTCTCCCCCATTGTGATAATCGTGGTGATCGTGATAGTGGTGGTAATTGTTGGGATTGTGGGATCGAAGACGGTGCTTCAGGGGGGACAGAGCGAGAAGGTTTCCGTCGATTCCAATAAGGTGAAGGAGCTCATTAAGTCGGGAGGGTTTGGTCATAAGTGAGCTTGGAAAGCCCTCTTCTGGTTGAGGATTTTGTCTTTGTGAACACCCCTTTTGCCCCCCGCGCCTACACCCTAGGCGCGGGGTTGCCTCTTTTTGGGTAGACAAAACAGTACTTTTCATGCTATTCTCTGCCTATATACTAGACCACAAGAGTTTGGAGGACTATCGATGGCGCGTCGAGATGAGGATGACGAGGGGCGATTTGTGTCGCCAGACCCACAAGATGGGGATGCAGAGCTTTCGCTACGCCCAAGGCGTCTGAAGGAGATGATCGGGCAACAGAAAGTGAAGCAGAACCTGAGCATCGCGATTGAGGCAGCAAAGATGCGCTCGGAGCCTCTAGATCACGTGCTACTTTCGGGACCTCCGGGGTTGGGCAAGACGACTCTCTCAAATATTCTCGCCAATGAGATGGAGACGCATATCCATATCACTTCGGGTCCTGCAATAGAGAAGCCGGGAGACCTCGCCGCTATCCTCACCGGAATAGAGCCGAACAGTGTCTTTTTTATTGATGAGATTCATCGTCTGAATCGTGCGGTGGAGGAGATACTCTATCCCGCGATGGAAGACTTCAAGCTAGATATTGTGATAGGGCGAGGTCCTAGTGCCAGAACTCTGCGCCTCGATCTGCCCCAATTCACACTGGTGGGCGCGACCACTCGCGCAGGGCTACTCTCTTCGCCCTTGCGGGATCGTTTTGGGATTCAACACACGTTTGAACTGTACGCGGTGGCTGATCTGGAAAAGATCGTCACAAGGTCAGCAGAGATTCTGAAGGTGGCGATTGAGCCGGAGGGAGCCACTGAGATAGCACGCCGTTCTCGTGGCACGCCCCGTATCGCAAACCGTATGCTGAAACGCGTTCGAGACTGGGCGCAGGTGCGTGCAGATGGCATTATCACGCTTGCAGTGGCAGATCGCGCTTTGCTGGAGCATGGAGTGGATGAACTGGGGCTGGACGATTTGGATCGGCGTTATCTGAGCGCGATTGTGGATAAGTATGCCGGCGGTCCCGTTGGATTGGAGACTCTCTCCTCCATTTTGGGAGAGGAGCGGGACACACTAGAGGATGTGCATGAACCGTATCTCATGCAGATCGGGTTTATTAACCGGACGGGACGGGGTAGAATGGCGACGCGCTCTGCCTATTCGCATCTGGGTTTCGTTTTTCCTGAAAAAGAGGGCGATCCTCCGCAGGGAAAACTGTTCTAAGTGACGAACGCTTAGAGTACGCTATTTTTTGCATTTTCGATATGAGGAGAAAAAAGGATGCTTTTGACACCAGAGCAGATTGCGGAGTTTCATGAGCGTGGTTATTTGAAGTATGGCAAAGTCTATTCGGACAGTGAGGCAGACACGCTACGAGAGCGGATGTTTGCCGTAATGGAGGGGCGTAGCGAGCGTCCTGCCGAGCGGATAGCAGATTTCCATGCGGGAACAGGGCGCAAGATGATTCAGATAGTGAATATCTGGGAGGCAGACCCGCTCTTTCGTGAGCATCTGTATAACCCAACTATTTGTGAAGTTCTCTCGGAATTGATGGGTACAGATACGGTGCGCGTGTGGCATGATCAGGTGCAGTATAAGCCTCCAAAGATTGGGGGACCCACAGATTGGCACCAAGATCACCCCTATTGGCCCATTGTTCAGCCGGCAGATTTGATTAGCGCGTGGGTTGCTCTCGATGATGCGACGGTGGAGAACGGTTGTATGTGGATGGTTCCGGGTAGCCATAAATGGGGACCACACAAGGGTGGCACTATCGGCACAAATCCAGACAACTTTGATCCCCTTCCAGACCTATCGGCTCTCCCTGCGGGCATAAATATCGAGCGGTTTCCTTGTGAGGTGAAGAAGGGCGAAGTGATGTTCCACCACTGCCTGACATGGCACGGTAGCCCAAACAATAACTCGGAGCGTGGGCGTCCCGCTATCGCAGTCCACTATATGCCAGGCTATACACGCTATGAGCCTTCAGGCGAGCATCTTGTCGAGCATCATGTCCATGTAAAGGCGGGCGAACCTCTCATCGGAGATCATTTCCCGACGGTGTTGGAGCATGGCAGTATCGTGGCGCACTAACCCCTCCCTAGCCCTCCCCGACGCGGAGAGGGAATCTTTGGGGAGGGAAGATTCTGACCCCTCCCTGTCCTGCGGACATCCCTCCCCGACACGGAGAGGGACTTGCCTCAATAGTGGTAGGGCTTTCGCTGGAGCCTCTGTCTTTGAGATATGGAATGCCTTTTAAAAGAGCAGTCTTCCTATCTCAAAGCGAAAGTCCGACGTGGGTTCTGTTTGGAGAGAAGCAGAAACGAATGTTCCTCTGAACAGACCAACATCTTCCGATCAGGTAATTTGAATTACAAAATGCGTTGTGACCGAACAAAATCACTCTCCAATTTTAGCCCCTCTCCGCGCCGGGGAGGGGTGTCCGCAGGACGGGGAGGGGTCAGAAAGACACCATGACAGAACTTATTTGGGAGGGGAAGTACAACAAAGAGGGGCGCAAGGTTGCCCCCGTAAAGATCACGCTTCCCTTCCAAACAGTGGAGACCGTAAACGAGTCTACAGCAGACAGAGACAGAACGCGAAGCCTCTTCGACGACGGGCGCGAAGCCGAGTGGCGCAACCGCCTGATCTGGGGCGATAAGAAGTACGTGTTGCCTTCGCTACTGCCGGAGTTCGCGAGGAAAGTGAACCTGATCTACATAGACCCGCCGTTTGACACGGGGGCAAACTTCTCCTTTACAACGACTTTGCCACCAGATGAAGATGACTCCAACGAGGTGAGTTTCACAAAAGAGGCGAGCGTTATAGAGCAGAAGGCGTACCGGGATACTTGGGGTAAGGGGCTTGATGGGTATCTCAAGTGGTTCTATGAAACCGTCGTTCTCCTGCGCGAACTGCTGGCGGAAGAGGGAAGTATTTACGTCCATCTGGATTGGCATATTGGTCATTACGCAAAGGTAATATTGGATGATGTGTTCGGTGTGGACAATTTTCGGAACGAGTTGTGTTGGAAACGGTCTGCTATCGCTACTAATACAGCATCTCAGTGGAGAAATAGTCACGATGTCATTCTTTTTTACACTCGGTCAAGCAATAATAGATTCAATGTGCAGTATAAAGAGTATACAGAATCCTCCAGAAAGCACTTCACCAAGGAAGATAATCGTGGAGTGTTTAGAACGGTACCTCTTATGGCAAGTGGTAAGACGGCTGGTATTTCTGGTCAGCCATGGCGGGGGGTGGACGTTGCTAATCGTGGAAAGAGCGGTATGCATTGGCTGAAGAAGCCGGAAGAACTGGAAAGACTTGATAGTGAGGGGCTGGTTTATTGGAATTCTGAAGGAATACCTGAACTGAGGTATTATTTGGACGAGGCAAAAGGTGTGTATGTTTCCGACTTTTGGGAAGACATAAACGTCATTAACTCCATGGGGAAAGAGTCATTAGACTATCCGACGCAAAAGCCCGAATCTCTCCTTGAACGTATCCTAAAAGCATCTTCCAACGAAGGCGATCTCGTTCTTGACTGCTTCTGTGGCTCTGGAACCACCGCCGCCACCGCCGAAAAGTTGAACCGCCGCTGGATAACCTGCGATTTGGGAAGGTTCGCCATTCACACCGCCCGCAAACGCCTTCTTGCTATTCCCCAAGTCAAGCCCTTCGTCGTTCAGAATCTTGGCAAATATGAGCGTCAGGCGTGGCAGACCGCCGAGTTTGGGGAGAACGCCTCCGCCATTCAGCATACCTATCGGAACTTTATCCTGAACCTCTATCGGGCGCAACCCCTCTCTGGCTATCTGTGGCTACATGGTGTGAAAGAGGGCAAATATATTCATGTCGGCTCTGTAGATGCCCCCATAGCCGCGAATGAGGCACAACAGATCGCCATTGAGTTTCGGAAAGCGGTCGGCTCTGGTGAGAACGCTCCCACTACGAACGGGGTGGACGTGTTGGGCTGGGATTTCGCTTTTGAGACGAACGATATGATCCGCAAGCAGATGGCGGACGCCAATATCCGAATGCGCTTCGTCAAGATACCCCGTGAGGTCTTGGAAAAGAAAGCGGTCGATCAGGGAGATATTCGCTTCTACGAACTCGCCTCGCTACAGGTCGAACCGACGCAGGACAAGAAGAGCGTCACGCTTCGCCTTTCCGATTTCTTTATGGATGTGGAGTTCATTCCTGCGGAGGTGCAGAAAGCGGTCACGCACTGGTCACAGTGGATCGACTATTGGGCGGTGGATTGGGACTATAAAAACGACACCTTCCACAACCAATGGCAGTCGTACCGAACCCGCAAAGACAAAACACTCCAACTTCAAACGGCACACACCTACGAGGAGGCAGGAACCTACACCGTGGTGGTGAAGGTGATCGACATTCTGGGGAACGATACCACGAAGAGCCTGACGGTTGTGACCCCTCCCTAACCCTCCCCGACACGGAGAGGGAATCTCGTGCCACTAAACAGAGGGGAGGTCTGTTTAGGTGAAGAGTCGTTTTACCCCTCCCTGTCTTGCAGACATCCCTCCCCGACGCGGCATATGCGCTAACTTAGGGCGATTCTGCCCACTGCTTCTCAACCTTGTCCCTTCACAAAGGGCTGGGTGAATGCCTGAAATCGGAAGGTTTTCGCGCTCTTATTAGGCTTATGTTAGCGCATATGCCCCGACGCGGAGAGGGACTACTTGCAAAGTGATTTTGGTGGAAGTAAAGCAGAAACGAATGTTCACCTTAACAGACCTGTCACTTACGAGTGGGTCATTTGAATTACAAAATGCGTTGTGACCGAACAAAGCAACTGCCCGATATAGCCCCTCTCCGCGTCGGGGAGGGGTGTCCGCAGGACGGGGAGGGGTTATGAAGCCACATGAAATCATCGTTGGTCAACCTGTGACTGCAATAAAACACGCCCTCTCCAAACAGTTACGGCGAAAAATGACTCCTGCCGAGAGAATCTTATGGGGGTATCTTCGCGCCAATCGCTTACAGGGAATGCACTTTCGCCGACAACAGGTAATAGAGGGGTTCATTGCTGATTTCTATTGCCACAGTGTGGCTCTTGTTATTGAAGTAGATGGCGCAACTCACGAGAGACAACACGATTTAGAGCGTTCTGCTGTTTTTGAAGGGAGAGGTATACGCACACTGCGCTTTACAAATGAAGAGATTTACTCTAATAACGAACGAGTCCTTGAAATTATCCTATACACTCTCAAACAGAGTCATAGTGTCACCTTAGAAGAGAGAGAAGATGGCGAGAAAGTCTAAGAGCAACCCTGATCAACTGAACCTACTTCAAGCAAACACTTCAACGGCTCCTTGCGTACCACGCCTCCGTGAAGCAGTCACGAAGTGGCGCGAAGAGGGGTACAAGGGCGCGTCCAGCACGACACGAACGCTTCTCAACTGGTGGTTCTTCACAGATCATCGGATAAACCGCCGAACCTTCCGCTATCACGACTGCCAAAGACACGCCATAGAGACCTTAATCTATCTCTATGAGGTGGTCAAGGTACGCGGTCAAAAGGAATTGCTTGAGACGTTTGCAGAGCGCGACGACCTACGCCTCTTGCAATATGACCTCTTCCCGCGTTACTGCCTCAAGATGGCGACAGGAAGCGGTAAAACGAAGGTGATGGCTCTTGCCATCGTGTGGCAGTACATGAATGCGGTTGCGGAAGGAAACTCCGATTTCGCGCAGACCTTTCTTCTCATTGCTCCCAATATTATCGTGTTTGAACGCCTCGCTTTTGACTTCGCGGGAGGGCGTATCTTTAAGTCTGACCCGATGATCCCTCCGCAACTTCTAGCCTTCTGGGATTTCGACTGCTATATACGTGGAGATAGCGAACGCGCCTCATCTCCAGGTGCTCTCTACGTCACGAATATAGACCAACTCCATGATGAGGACAAAGAGGATGATTCCGAACCCGATCCCATGTCTGCGGTGCTTGGCAAAAAGCCTCCTACCAAAAAGATTGAGGTAGAGGACTTCGACAAGCGAATACAGGCGCGTGCTTACCCCTGCATGGTTTTGAACGATGAAGCGCACCATACGCATGATGAAGAGAGCGCGTGGAACAAGACGATACGACGGCTTCATTCTCTACTGACCCCAAACGGTGTGATCCAGTTAGACGTAACAGCAACCCCGCGCCACAGCAAGGGAACTCTCTTCTCTTGGACGATCTACGATTACCCCCTCAAGCAAGCCATTCTCGATAACCTTGTCAAGCGTCCCATTAAAGGAGTGACAAGGGGCTTGAGCGACGGTAAATCGGACTATGCAAGCGTGAAGTATCGCCCCTATCTAACGGCGGGCGTAGAGCGTTGGAAAGAGTACCGTGAGCAGTTAAATCCGGTAGGCAAAAAGCCCCTTCTCTTTGTAATGCTCAACGATACGAAAGAGGCAGATGATGTTGGAGAGTTCCTAAGTGTCTCCTACCCAGAGTATTTCGCGGGAGACGGCTTGCTTATCATTCACACCGACACGAAAGGGGAGGTCTCCAAAAAAGACCTTGACAAAGCGCGTAAAGTGGCACGAGAAGCAGATGACGACAAAAGCCCTGTCAACGCTATTGTCAGCGTTTTGATGCTTCGCGAAGGTTGGGATGTGCAGAATGTGACGGTGATAGTGGGGCTACGCCCTTATACCTCAAAAGCCAATATCTTGCCAGAGCAGACCATTGGGCGCGGTCTACGCCTCATGTTTCGTAACGAGGGGAATACCTATCAGGAGCGGGTGGACATTATAGGAAACCCCGGCTTTATTGAGTTTGTGGAGCAGTTGGAAAAAGACGAGGACATAGAACTAGAGACCTTTGAGATCGGTAAAGATAAAGTTGTTATCACCACGATTCAGCCGGACATGGCGAAGGCGGATCGTGACATTGTGATCCCTGAACTAAGCCCTATGCTTACTCGAAAGCGCACACTCGCCGACGAAATAGCCTCTTTGAAAATCACACTGCCCCCTTCGCATAGACTTCCTGTTCGCGCTGATGACACCGCCGCCCAGCATTTCCGGTATGAGGGGAAGGACATACTCACCCTTAAAACCCTCATTGAGCGTGAGTACACTATCCCTGAACCCCAAACGGCAAACGAGGTTATCTCCCACTACGCCCGCCGAATCGCGGAGAATGTAAAACTCCCCTCACAGTTCGCGATACTCGCTCCAAAAGTTCGGGACTTCATCGCGCACACAGCCTTTGGCAGCACGGTAGACCTGAACACGTCTCAAATGGTGAAAGCAATCTCGACAAATGTGGCAATGTATGTGACGGTGGAGACTTTCTCAAAGGCACTTCGAGGCTTGGTGATAGAGGAACACACACCGGAACTTACAGGAACAGGTCGTGCCCTAGCAGAGACGCCACCCTACAACTTCTCGAAGAAGACTTTTGCATCGGAGCGCACTATCTTTAACCTCGTAGCAGGGGACAATGATTTCGAGTACCGATTCGCGAAATTCCTTGCCGACTGCGAGGGGGTGGAGTCGTTCGCTAAACTACCCCAGAAGTTTGGTTTCTCGATTGACTATACCGATAACGCGGGGAACCTGCGGTACTATGAACCGGATTTCGTGGTTCGTAGTGTGATGGGTGAGTATTGGATCATAGAGACCAAAGGGCGGGAAGATATAGACGTGAAGTTCAAAGATAGAGCAGCGCGGTTGTGGTGTGAGAACGCTAGCCGTTTAACGGGGCAGTCGTGGGTTTACGTTAAAGTACCTCAAGAGGGTTTCGACAAGCTACAACCGACTCACTTCACGGATATGCTTGTATTTCTGTATGAGGAAGAGGAAAGCCGGTTTGAAAAAAAAGAAGAGGGCGACTGACCGGTTTCGAACCGGCGACCTCCAGAGCCACAACCTGGCACTCTAACCAACTGAGCTACAGTCGCCACATAGCCGAAAGTGCGTAGACATCTACCCCCGGCAAGAATTGAACTTGCGACCAACCGCTTAGAAGGCGGTTGCTCTATCCTCTGAGCTACGGAGGCACAAAAAGGAGCGGGAGAAGAGAATCGAACTCTCGTCACCTGCTTGGAAGGCAGGAGCTTTACCATTAAGCTACTCCCGCAGAGGTGTCCTATTTTAGCACGACTTGCGCCCAACTGTCAAGAAAAAAGGCGATGGTTCCGTAGCAATCCCTTGAATCTGCACTCTCCACTCTCTCGTTTTCATAAATAGCAACACTTCCCCTCGAAGCCTCTCCGCTTCTCTCTTGAGTGAGAACGGAACAACTACAACAAAATTTTTCGTTGCAATTTCTGGGCGGTCGTGCCATAATAAAATTCAGTTTTTGCCGATGTGGCTCAGGGGTAGAGCAGCTCTTTCGTAAAGAGCAGGTCGTCAGTTCGAATCTGACCATCGGCTTCCCGCTTCACTATGAAGCCTCTCTTCAAAAGGCTAAAGTGGCTTAGATATGCCGAGGGGCGCGACATCTGTCGCGCCCCTCGGCATTTGTCTCCAAAACGTGTTCCGCTCTTACGCCTCCCCAAGCTTCTGTTTTAGCATACTGATGAGGCTCTCTACAACCTCATCCACGACGCTCTGCTCCGTGCTTTGCGCCATAACCCGCAAGAGAGGCTCCGTTCCAGAAGCACGTACAGAGAGCCAAATAGGGTTCTCAAAACGTGCACGCGCGGTCTCAATGGCGTTCTGAATCTCGGGGTCTTTATCCCAACATTGCAGGTTCTTCACGCGGAAGCTAACGAGGCGTTGTGGATAGTCTTGCACCACACTTGCCAGCTCATCCAGGGTTTTCCCCATTTCGCGCAGTATCGCAAAAACCTGTAGAGCCGTGATCATGCCGTCTCCGGTGGGGGTGACATAGGGCAAAAGAATATGTCCGCTCTGCTCTCCTCCGACAATAGCGCCCTCTTTCTGCATCCCTTCGGCAACATAGCGATCTCCCACTTTGGTACGATGGAGTTGGATACCCTCTTGCTCCAGTGCCTTCTCCAAGCCAACGTTGCTCATAATCGTAGCAATAACGCAGTTGGATTTGAGCTTGTTCTGCCTCTTGAGATAGATTCCAATAATCGCCATCATGCGATCCCCATTGATCTCATTGCCTTTCGAGTCGGTGAGCATCACACGGTCTGCATCCCCATCAAAGGCGAGTCCCGCGTGTGCGCCCACTTCCCGCACCTTCTCCTTCAAAGAGTGCAATGTGGTAGAGCCACACTTCGCGTTGATGTTGACTCCGTCTGGGGTATTGTGAATGAGAGTGAGTTTTGCGCCCAGTGAGACAAATATTTCAGGGGCAAGCTTATAGGCGGCTCCGTTGGCGCAATCCATAACGAGGTGTAACCCTGCAAGGGGTTGTTCTCCAAAAGAGTGTACCGTTTCTCGAACCCGCCCCACATAGTCAATGCTCCACTCTGGCGAGGAGAGGATGCGCCCAATCGCCCCTCCGGTGGGACGCGGTGCGCCCTCAATAGTTCGGAGTAGTTCGGTAATGTCGTCCTCCACGCTATCGGGAAGTTTTTTGCCGTCGCGCCCAAAGAACTTGATGCCGTTGTCGGCAAAAGGGTTATGAGAGGCGGAGATAACGACTCCGGCAGCGGCTCCGCGTGAGAGAACGATCTGCGAAACACCGGGGGTGGGAATGACACCCACAAGCCGTGCATCGACACCCATCGCGGCAAGCCCTGTGGCGAGTGCAGACTCCAGCATATCGCCAGAGAGACGCGTATCCCGCCCTACCACGACAAAAGGTCTCTCGGCGCGTCCAGTCTCCTCTGGGTGTTGGAGTATCCAGCGTCCTGCGGCTTTGCCCAGCAGCAGGGTGAGGGTCGCGGTAAGCTCTTTATTTGCTTCCCCGCGTATCCCATCGGTTCCAAAAATACGTTTGGTACTCATAATGTTCTACACTTTACTCTTTTCTGTTTGATTTGGTGAGACACTGAGACGCGCCTCTCCTCCGGTTTTGATATGGGAGGAGAGGCGCGTGTCTGTTACTCTCTCAAAGGCTCGATGGGTCTAGCCAGTACCCTCTTCGGCTCTGCGCTTGATGGCATCCATGGTGGCTTGCAGGTTCTCGGTCATTTTCTTTTTGATGAGATTTTGCACCATGGCTCCAATGAGCGGAACATTATACTCGTAGTTCACGAGTGATTCGAAGCGGGTGCTCTGAGCATCCACGGGCGTGAACTGCCAGTAGCCTTTCATGCTGTCCATATCTCCGCTCAGCATATTGAAGTCGTCTCTGTAGTGCGCGGTGTCCCAGAGGTCTTCCTGAGTCCATTTGATGGTCATCTTAAACTCACGAATGAGTCCCACCCATTCAGTAACCGTGCGTGTCCCCTCCTCATTGCGTTCCCGCACGGTGAGGGATTTCAGGTCTGCCATAAACTCAGGAAAAGCTTCGACGTTACGAGCAACGGCAAAGACACGCTCCACCGGCGCAGCTATCGTAATGCTCTGTTCGATCTTGGTCATGAGTTCTCTTACGCGTCCGTCTCGCGCCATGCGAGTTCGACGGCTCCCATTATTCCGGCATCGTCATCTAGCTCTGCGCGAACAATTTTTGCAGAGGCGAGAATGGAGCCGACAGCGCTGGCTTTGGCAGTTCGAATGGCGGTATCGAAGAGGGTTTTAGACCGTGCGATCTTACCACCTAAGACAACAACATCGGGATTGAAGACGTTCACCATACTGGCGATGCCGAGTCCGACATAGTGCCCGGTCTGCACCAATACATCAATCGCCAAGCTGTCCCCTTTTTCTGCGGCTTCGTCTATCTTGGCAGGAGTGAGGTGTTGCATGAGGGATTCAGGACCTGTGATATAGTCCCAAAGCAGGGTTGGGCGTCCCGATTCCATGATGAGGGCGGCACGTTCGGTAATGGCGTCACGCCCGGCAAGCGATTCAAGCCGTCCATGCGCTCCAAACTGGCTTCCGCCAACACCGTCCGCAATGATGATATGCCCGACTTCTGCGGCGCCTCCAGTAGCTCCGCGCAGAACTTGCCTATCGACGATAATTCCTCCGCCGACCCCTGTACCTAGTGTAAACATGACGAGGTGATTGGTTCCGCGCCCTGCTCCAAATCGAAACTCTCCGAGTGCCGCCACGTTAGCGTCATTATCCATGACCATCGCCATTCCGAGTTCCTCTTCTACGAGGTCACGGAGAAAGACATTTTTGTAGGGGACATAGGCATCATTGACGAAATCGCCGAAGTTGGGCGCCCATACGATACGCCCTTCGGGGACATTGATATGTCCGGGAACGGCAATTCCAACGGCTCCCACTTCATTGATGTTGACGCCAGCGTCGGCAATGGCTCCACGCACGGCATCGGCGATACGTATGACGGTCTTTGCGGCTCCGAGTTTGGCGTCGGAAGAGACCTCATGGCGACCAAGAGATTTCTCATTACGGTCTACGACGGCTGCTCGGACATTGGTACCACCGAGGTCTACACCGACAACGTAGGGGGCGTTGGCTTTAGGTTGAACACGATTGCCCACGCGGGTTTCCCTCCCTTAAACTTGGGTTATACTCTTTCCTAGTACCCTTTAAGGTCACAAGAAGAGTTCTCTGTGAGTATAGAATTAAGGAACCGATTTTGTCAAGGAGATACAACCGTGTAAGCAAAACAGTTCGAATCTAAGCTGCCCTTTTGTCACGCTTGACTACTCCGTAATACGATCGAACTCATGCTTAGAGGGTGCTTTTAGGTAGGGGAGTGGGAAGTGTAGTCCTCCGCGATCTCATGCCCCACCCCGCCAAAGTTTTCGACAACCTCTCTCGCCCTTGCTAGTGCCTCTTCCACGTTAAGAAGAATATTAGTCTCGCCAATGTGATTCACAAACTCCGATTTTGTGAGCAGTTTTGCGGGCTGATCTCGTGCGCCACAGAGCAGAAGCGTCTTGCCTGCCCCTTTGAGCCGGTCGGAAAGAACCTCTAGGGCGTGAAGCCCCGTTCCGTCAATAGCAGTCATATTTCGCAGGCGCAGAATCACCACAGGTGCAAAGATGCTAAGATCGGCTGTCTCATCAATGAGCTTTTCGGTGCTTCCAAAAAGAAAGGGACCATGAATACGCAAGATCGAGACGTAGGGAGGAACCTCTTTATCTTGAAGCGTGTGGGCGCGTCCCTCTTCGATATACTCCTCAGTGACAATGGAGACCGTGGTCGTCTGTGCCACACGGTGAATATAGAGAAACGCCGCAAGCCCTATCCCAACCTCGACGGCAACGGTGAGATCGGCAAGGACGGTGAGCGCAAATGTGACAATCCACACGGCGATGTCGGCTTTGGAGAGTTTGACGATAGTACCTATCTCTCTCCATTCTCCCATGTTGTAGGCGACAACAAAAAGTACTGCCGCCAACGTTGCCAGCGGAATGAACCGTGCAAGTGGGGCAGCCACAAGGAGGATGAGCAGCAGCGTAAGGGCATGGATGATGCCTGCCACCGGGGTTTTTGCACCAGAACGAACGTTTGTTGCCGTTCTTGCAATGGCTCCAGTTGCGGGTATTCCTCCAAAGAGGGGCGTAATGAGGTTCGCAACACCTTGCGCCACCAGTTCCATATTGGAGTTATGCCGGTCTCCACTCATACTATCTGCCACAACGGCGGAGAGCAAACTCTCCACTGCGGCGAGCATGGCAACGGTGAAAGCAGAAGGGAGCAGTGGCATGATGAGATCAGCGCGAAACTCTGGAATGGCAAAATGGGGTAGCCCTGTCGGAATGCCTCCGAATTTGCTCCCGATAGTTGCAACAGGAAGATGGAAGAGGAGAGTGACTGTGGTTCCCAAAAGCAAGGCAACAATGGAACCGGGGACACGCTTATTGATCTTGGGCATGAGCAAGATCACCGCCAAAGAGGCAGAGGCAAGGAGAACGTTGGGCAGTTGTATCGTGTTGAGGTGCGTTAAGAGTATCTCCATTTTGCCCAAAAAGTCACTGGGGATAGCAGGAGTCGTCAGCCCCAAAAAGTCTTTGATCTGCGTTGAGGCGATGAGTAAGGCGATGCCGTTTGTGAAGCCGATGGTGACAGGGCGCGGGATGAATTTGACGGCGGTTCCCAAGCCTGTGGCTCCCATAATGACGAGGATAAGCCCCGCCATAGGGGTAACCATGAGTAGCCCAGAGAGTCCAAACTTGGCGATGATGCCAGCAATAATTACGATGAAGGCTCCTGTGGGACCTCCAATCTGGACCCGTGAACCGCCAAGCGCAGAGATCAGAAATCCTGCGACAACGGCGGTGTAGATTCCGGCTTGAGGGGTGACTCCGCTGGCGATCCCGAATGCCATAGCGAGAGGAAGCGCCACCAGTCCCACCGTTAGCCCCGCAATCAGGTCTGACGTGAAGGTTTGGAGATTATAGCCTTTCAGGCAGAGTAAGAGTTTGGGCGTCAGACGATTCTGGGCATTCCCTTCTGAGCTTGGTGTCGCCATTTTTGCATTACCCCATTAGAGCAGAGCATTGTAATTCTCCTTAACAGAGAATGTATAACTTTTATTATAACCCTAATGCAACGGTGTTTGAGCTCGTTTTCGGCACACAGCGGGAATATCGTTCAGGGTTGGGGAAATCTTTGAGAAAGTAGATTTCACTGTGGGAATAATGAAACCAACCTGCCCAATTTTAAGGTATACTGTTGTGAGACAATCATCACATTACCCCGTGTTGAGTAAAGGGTTATGGCTATGTTGTGGCGTTACTTGAATATGTTTATTCTGATTGGCATCAGCCTCGTTGGGGTGAGTATTGCCGGCTTTGCAACGGGCAGTAAGTTCGTTACAGAAGCGGGTCAGACTCCTGCCCCCTCCTCTTCCCTCGTCTATTTGGGAGTGGGAGTGCTCATGCTTATCAATGGAGTCGTCTCTGTCCGCATGGCGAATCTGCATGACACCGCAGAGAAAGACGAAAAGAGCGCTCCGGCAGAAACCGTAAGAGAGAAGGGATTGGAATGAGAAAACCGGATGTAGAGGTGCGTGAGGTCGTCTGTTATGAGACAGGCAAACCGATGCCCAAGATTCCCGCGTGGATGGCAGAGATTAAAGTCAAATTTGTGAGCGATGAGGCGCGACAGCGACACCCTGCGCCCACCTCTCTGATTGACATTGAGCCCGTTCGACGCCTCGCCATTGCAGACGCAGACATAGATGTCATCAAGGCGACTTCCGATGGAGACGAGGATGAGGAATCCGATTTCGATGTTGAGGTAGAGGTAGAGGTAGAGTCTGAAGAGACAGAGGATATAGAGGCAAGCGAATAGCCCGACCTCTTTCGTAGAGTTTTAGTGACGCGCACTGGAGAGCATTCCGGTGCGCGTTCTTCATAGAGGCATCTCATAGCTAGAAAGCGAGTAGGGGCATGGATATTCGAGTGCTGAACGCAGAAGAGAAGGAACAGGCAGGCTATATCTGGTCGCTGGCGTTCTCGCATGGCTCTTATGGCAATGAGGATGGGGACATCTCAAGCGATCCCGAATGGGGAGGAACCTACACCTGCGGAGTTTTTGATGAGGCAGGTTTGCAAGCAGTAGTCGTTGTAAACGACTACCGTATCTATCTTGGCGCAGAGGTGGTGGTTCCTATGGGTGGCATAGGAGGAGTAGCAAGTCTTCCTGCCTCCCGTGGCAAAGGATATGCGGGCAAGTGCCTTCAGTTTTCCCTAGAGAAAATGCGTGAGACGGGTCATATTACCTCCATGCTCTATCCTTTTAGTTGGGACTACTATCGGCGTTTCGGTTGGGAGTGGATTGGCACCACACGAAAGTATAAAGTACGCAGTAGCTCCCTCAAAGGAGACCCAGAGACGGAGAAGGTTCGGCAAGCAACAGAAGCCGATTTCCCCACCATCCAACACGTCTATGAGACCTTCGCCAAGCGGTATCGCGGGTGTATGGTGCGGAACGAGCAGGGCTGGAATATGCTGAAGCACCGTAAAAACCGCTATACAGTCACCTATATCTACGAGCATGAGGGACAAGTGGAAGGCTACATTGTCTATCGGGGTGATAAAGAGGAGGAGACAGAGATTCGCGAGTTCATCTCCCTCACAGGACGCGCTCAACGGGCTTTGCTAGGCTTGCTGCGCAGGCACGATATGCAGGTAAAATGCTTCACTTGGTCTGCGCCACTGGACGATTCTTTCTGGTCACAACAGTTCCATTGGGACCATTCAACCACACTAGAAGCGGTTCCAATGGGGCGCGTCGTGGATATGGTGAAGGCAACGGAGGCGTGGCGTCCCGATGTCACCGTAAAAGGAAGCACCGTTTTTGCACTCCAAGACTCGCACGCCCCGTGGAATGAGGGGACGTGGCGCGCAGAGTTTGAAGGAGGCGAAGTGCGAGTGAAGCCCTCAACAGCGACGCCACAGCTCACATTAGACATTCAGGCATTCAGTCAAGTCTATTTAGGAACTCCCAACCTAGAGTCTATCCGTTTTGCAGATCGGATACGAGTCCATGATGAGGCGGGCTATCGGGCTTTCACCGATCTGTTTCGGGGTCCTCTCATGTGGATCAATGACGGGTTTTAGGGAATCAGAGAGACACTCTAGGAGAGGGTGCAGTTATGGAAGAGACCACAGATCGCTACGCTCGACATCATCTTATCGACTGGTGGGACCAAAAGCGTCTTGCCTCAGCACGGGTGATGGTGGTGGGAGCAGGAGCCATTGGGAATGAGGTCATCAAGAATCTGGCACTGCTAGGGGTGGGGAATCTCTGGGTCGTAGACTTCGATACGGTAGAGGTCACCAATCTGACTCGGAGCGTTCTCTTTCGAGAGACGGACATTGGGAGAAGCAAAGCGGAAGTTGCCTCCGAACGTGCGAAAGAGATCAACCCTGCCATTCAAGTAAAGTCGCTCTCGTGTGATCTGGAGTATGAAATAGGGCTTGGGGTCTATCGTTCGATGGATGTGGTGATAGGGTGCTTGGATAGTATTCAGGCACGACTGGCACTGAACCGCGCTTGCTTACGAGCGGGAGTGGCGTGGCTGAATGGCGGTATAGAGGTGACGGTGGGAGAGGTCTCCTACTTTGCGTCAGAAGAGGGAGCCTGCTTCGAGTGTACTATGTCCCCCTCTATGTGGGAGCAACACCATAAACGCTTCTCGTGTGGCGGTTTACGTTCAGACACGGAAGAGGCAAAAATGCCCACCACAGCGGTGGTCGCTTCTGTGGTAGCAGGGTATCTGGTGAATGAGGCTCTCTTTCTGTTGCATCGTGCCACAGAGGAGCCAAAAGAGGGCTTGGAGCCGAGCCAAAAGCTGGTCTTTCTCTTGAAACCGTACCGCCTCGATGTCTATCGCCTCCCGCGTGACCCCAATTGCCTTGCCCATGAGCGTTGGGAGCCCCTCACCATTATGCCTTTCTCCCCACAACAGATCACCGCAAAAGCGGTTTTCGAGTATTTGGGTATGCCAGAGGGGATATTGGAACTCGACTTTGACCTGCTGACTCACCTCACTTGCCTAGAGTGTGGTGCTGTGGAAGAGGTACTCCGTCCTCTGGAGAAATCCTCTTCACGCTTGAGCCTTTGCCCGCAATGTGGGACGAAGGCACGACAACCAGAGACAATTTGCTGGATCGATAAGGACTCGGAAATAGCGATGCGCCCACTGTCAGACCTGGGCATTCCAGAGTATGCTGTCTTGCGGGTAAAGCAAGGAGGAGAGGAGACCTTTGCTCAGCTCTCAGGAGAATATGCGTAAGGACAGACTACGGGCGTGGTATACTAGCGTTGTAAGCATCTCATATATGCTTTTGTTGGATCACTCATAATTTTGCACGAAGGGGAGTAGCAATCCGTCTCTTGGGACGGACGGGGCTGTCGTCAAGACGAAGCATTTTGCTTCCGGCACTCCGATAATTTGCGAGACCTTTGGTATGAAAGGATACCTCCCCTTGGAAAATCTGCCTCTCTGGATCGGCTTTGTTTTTGCTATCGCGGTGCTTTTGGCGATAGACCTCGGCGTTTTTCAGCGCAATGCCCACACCCTCAGCCTACGTGAAGCGGCTCTTTGGACGCTCACTTGGGTTGGGCTTGCAATGCTGTTTGCCGTAGGTGTTTTCCAACATCTCGGCAAGGATGCAGGGATCGAATTCCTCTCTGGCTACTTGATAGAATACTCCCTCTCTGTGGACAACGTCTTCCTTTTTGCAGTCCTCTTTCGCTATTTTCAGGTTCCTGCCCCCTACCAAAAGCGGGTTCTCTACTGGGGGATTCTCTCTGCTGTCGCTATGCGTGGAATTATGATCGCGGCAGGCGCACAGTTGATCGAGCGGTTCTCTTGGGTGAACTATGCATTCGGGGGTTTCTTGCTCTATACAGGCTACCGAATGTTCACACAACGCGGGAAGGAACCAGACCCTGGCAATAGCCCCTTGATGCGCTTTTTACGGACAAGACTGCGCCTAGTGGATAGGTATGAAGAGCAGAAGTTCTGGATTCGACAAGAGGGCAAACGCTATGCCACACGCCTGCTCTTAGTTTTACTGCTAATTGAAGTAACAGACGTTCTCTTTGCACTGGACAGCATCCCCGCCATCTTTGGCATTACGAAGAACACTTTCATCGTTTTCACATCGAATATCCTCGCCATTCTGGGGCTACGTTCGCTCTACTTTCTGCTGGCGGGAGTCATGGATATGTTTCACTATCTCACTGTGGGGCTTTCCTGCATTCTGGCTTTTGTGGGAACCAAGATGATCCTTGAGAGTGCAGACTGGCTAGAGATTCCTCCACTTGCCTCATTGGGAATCATTTTGGGAGTGCTTGCGGTCTCTATCGTCGCTTCTCTGCTCAAGCAGAGGCAAGAGACGCTAAAGCTGAAAAAAGAGTAGTCATTTTTCTGTATTTTTTCGAGAGATACTTTCCGGTTTGCAGAGGTTGGTGGGAGTCCTAAAATGTCCCTTTGGGGAACATCTATTTTGGAGGTCTCGTTATTTTATGGAACCCAACTCCGTCTGCCATGTAGACTGGCACGCTCTCGATTTTGACCGCGTCAAGAAGTTTTATGGGGAACTCTTCGGGTGGACTTTTCAGGATTGGGACCCGGAATATCTGATGTTCAACGCTCCGGGCAATGTGTCGGGCGGATTTGTGAAGACCGACAAGTTCGATCCTGCTCAAGGGGCTGTGGTGTATATACTTGTTACCGACTTGGAGGTGTCTCGCCAAAAGGTGATTGAGCTCGGTGGCACGGCTAGCCTCGCGCATGAGATTCCCGGTCATGGACAGATTTCACTTTTGACCGATACAGAAGGCAATAACCTCGGCATTTTCCAGTCGAACGGAGCCTAGAACCTGCGCCCTCGTCCGTCGGTCCCTGCCGTATTAGATACGCCTGATTCCTCTGATCGCTTTGCCCAGAGGAATCAGGCTAAACTGTTTCTGCTTGTCATGCGCTCTCAAGCTCGTCTTGGGGTGCCTTAGAGGGAGCTTGCAGTTTGCGCTGGAAGCGGACACCAACAAAAAGAATAATAATGGCTTGAATGACGACAGCGATAGTCTTGGGCACATTCGTCTGAAGTTGCATGAAGTTTGCCCCATTGCTCAATGCACCAAAGAAAACCGCGCTCAATGTAATCCCTCCCGCGTTCAATCCCCCTAAAAGAGCCACCGCGATGCCGTCAAACCCATAATCCCCGGCAGTTCCTTGCAGAAAACGGTGATGTATCCCCATCACCTCTATCGCCCCTGCTAGCCCTGCAAGAGCACCAGAAATCGCCATGGTCTTAATGATCACTCTGGGAACAGCGATGCCATTCGCACGCGCCGAACCTGCACCCAATCCCACAGCCCGTATTTCGTATCCTAACACCGTGAAGGCGAGCAAGAAAGCGACTCCGACCGCGCAGAGCAGGGCAAGCGCAAGCCCGATAGTGAAATTGCTATTGATGACGAGCGGATGAAGCCATGCCGATTTCGCAATAAGCCCTGTCTGAACCGCCATATTCGCCGGATTAGGGTCTTTCAAACTGTGTGTGACGAGGTAATTGGTAAGGTTGATCGCCACATAGTTCAGCATGATCGTCGAAAGCACCTCATGCACACCCCGTTTCGCCTTGAGATAGCCTGCGATCCCTCCCCATAATGCCCCCGCTATGGCACTCGCCAATAGAACGAGGGGAATGTGTATCATTCGGGGAAGTGTTCCTACAACGGGGTTAATGGCTCCTCCTGTGCCAATGGCTCCCACCAAGCCCGCCATTGTGGCTCCCACTGCCATTTGCCCCTGTGCGCCTATGTTGAAGAGTCCGGCACGAAGTGCTAAGGCGATTGCTAGCCCTGTAAAAAGGAGAGGAGTGATGCTGGCAAGCGTTTGAGCAAACGTGTAGGTGCTAAAATGCCCATCCCATGTTCCAATATGAAACCCTCTATCGCTTATGGAGACGGGCTTGCCAGAGCTGATGCCTGTCGCACCCTCAAAGAGGGCTTGATAGGCTTCAAAGGGGCGAAAGCCAGAGAGCTTCAACACTATGCCCACAACCAATAGCCCCAGAATTATGCTGAGCAGTGAGCGCATCAGGTTTGTTTGTAAGGAGAAGCGCAACCTCATGGTATCTCCTCAGTAGGGGCGAGTGCTGCCCCCGTCATCCACGCACCCACCCGTTCCGGCGTCGCTTCGGATCGGGGCAAAACGGCGACAACTTGCCCATTATACATAACGGCGACCCGATCCGCTAGCTCCAGTATCTCATCAAGGTCGAGCGAAAAGAGCAAAATACCCAATCCCTGTTGTCGTGCATCTCGCAAAGTTTTGTAAACAAAGCGAGCGGCTTCCACATCTAGCCCACGTGTGGGTTGGCAGGCAACTAAGAGGCGTGGATGGCTCTCCATAGCACGGGAAACGACTATCTTCTGCTGGTTCCCTCCAGAGAGGTTTCGTGCCGGAATGGAGGGACCGAGATCGGAGATTCGCACATCGTATTGACGCACCATAGCGGTAGCGCGTGCCTCCATTAGCGTGGGGTGAATGAAGGCTCCCCCACCCCATGAGGCTTCGTGATGCTGTCCAAGCAGGTAGTTTTCTGCGACGCTGAAATCCAATATCAACCCCGCGTGGTGGCGGTCTTCTGGAATATAGGAAATCCCCTGCGCTTTTCGTTGGGCAACGGAGGTCTGCGTGAAGTCCACTCCTTCCAGAAAGAGCCTTCCCGCCGAGAGCTTTTGGAGTCCTACTATCGCCTCTGCCAACTCCTTTTGCCCGCTCCCATCGACTCCTGCGATGCCCAATATCTCTCCTCGCGCCACATCCAAGCACGCGTCTCGTACTAGCAGGCTCTGCCTCGCATTACGGACGGTGACACCTTCAACTTGGAGTAGAGGGCTTTTGGAAATGGAGACTGGGGTTGCCCAACTCTCTCCTGCAAAAGCATGAATCGATTCGGGTTCAACATTGGGGTTGAGGGGTTGCAGAGGAAGGTTCCCACGTGAGCCAATCATGGAGTGGAGTAGCTCGTGCGCGTCGGTTTGGGCGGTAGCAAAATCGCCCGCGTTTTTTCCAGCCCGTAGCACTGTGACAGCTTGACTATACGCCATCACCTCTCCCAGTTTGTGGGTGACGAAAAGGATGGTCGTGCCTCGTTTTACCAGCGTTTGGAGGAGTCCGAAGAGGGTCTCAGCCTCTTGTGGGGCAAGCGTCGCCGTGGGTTCGTCTAAAAGAAGTATCTCGGCATTGCGATAGAGTGCTTTGAGAATTTCGACCTTTTGTTGGGCAGCGACAGACAGTTTTTCGGCACGAATGTGAAGGTCTAAGGGTGCGATCTGAAGCTGTGTTGCAAGCACTTGTATCCGTTCACTGGCTTTACCCCGTTGGAGTATTCCCAAAGCACCGGTCGGCTCCATCCCTAACATCACGTTTTCAAGCACGGTGAGGGCAGGAATGAGGGCATAGTGCTGGCTGACCATACCTACCCTGTGTCGAATGGCATCGGCAGGGGTTTTCAGGCTGTCGGTGACCTCATTCCCCTTCAGAAAAATGCGCCCCTTATCGGGGCGCAATCTACCGTAGAGGATATTCAGCAGAGTCGACTTACCGGCACCGTTCTCTCCAATGAGGGCATGAAATGTGCCTTGCGTCACTTGTAAGTGGACGTTCTGATTGGCGATCACGCCCGGAAAGTGGCGCGTGATGTTCTCCATCCGTATCGCTAGGTTTGGGTCATTGGCAGGAACATTCAAGAACGGCACGATCTCCGATGTCTAGGCTTCTATGGGACCATAGTAGAGTCCGCGCTGTTTGGCAAGCTCTTCACCCTGTTGACGCAGGCTCTCTTGTTCTTCTTCCGTCAGGGGCTTGAAATGACGCGCGACTTCCAGTGCCTGTGTGATCTCTTTTTCGTTTGCAAAGCCAATGACAGCACAGGAGACGCCGGGGATGCCTAGCGCGTAGCGAATGGCTTTTTCGTGATGAGCAGCAAAGTGAGCAGGAGTCTGAGCGTCATACTTCCAGTCAATCGATCCACCCAACACCTTCATGGCGACGACGGCGATATTGTGTTTTTGCGCAACGGGCAGAACACAGCCTTCAAAGTCATAGGTGAAGCGATCCGCAAAGTTCAGCGTCACCATTGCAAGGTCGAAAAGCCCTGTCTCCAGAACAGTGGTGAAGCGAGGCGGGCGAATATGCCCACTCACCCCTAAATAACGGATGAGTTTGCGCTCTCTGGCGGCTTGTAGCCCTGCAAGTGCGCCCTCCTTTGCAAAGAATGTCTCCATATCAAAATCGCCCAGATTGTGCATATGCACAAGGTCGACGGAATCGACTCCCATGCGTTGCAAACTCTCTTCGATCTGCTCTAGTATACCGTCTTTGGTCTGACGCCCTGCATTGGCTTTTGTGACGAGGAAGACCTCATCCCGACGTGTTTTCAACACCTCTTTGAGCTTCATATCAGCGTTGCCATAGGTACTATTTGGATCCCCATAAACGGGAGCCGTATCGAGATAGGTGATGCCCTGATCGATGGCAAAGTTGACGATTCGAGTGGCTTCTTCAGGAGTGGTATTATCACTTCCAAGCGGAGCAACTCCAAAGCCAACAAGAGGAATTTTTCTATTGATACGCCCCAATACACGCTCAGGGAGGGGTTTCAGGTTCTCCAAAGTGACCTCTTCCAGCAGAGAGGCGGGAGCTACTCCGGGAGTAGCAATGGGTGAGCGGTGTATGGAATCTTGGCGGTGAATAGACACGTATCGTCTCTCCTTACTGAGTATCTTGTGTAGAATTGAGGGTGGTAGTATTAGCCCTCACACAGGTATCGTGTGAGGGCAGATTCGAGAATAGGCTAAAAGTCATCCGGGTTCGGGTCTTTTGGCGGCTTTTTAGGCTCTTCTTTCTTTGGTGGCGGCTTGGGAGGGTCATCCTTTTTGGGCGGGTCTTTAGGAGGGTCTTCCTTCTTCTTCTCTTCTTCCGCTTTTTGCCGTTCGGCAGCAAGACGTTTCTCTTCGTCTTTGAGGTCAGGGGGCGGGCTTTTAGGAGGCTTTGCGGTGTCCATATCGGAAGGGCGTGGTTTTATGATAGGTTGGGGGCTTGTAGTACCCTCTTTCGCAACATATTCAATGGTGTCTTCACTCTCGACAGGTTCATCTTCATCTGGGTTTTGTATCTGGACATAGACCGTCTTTTTGCCGAAGCCGGGTTCCAGTTCCCAGTCATGCTCCGGCACAAACGACTCCCATTTCGTCCAGTTTTGCTTGTCGTTACTGAAGCGCATTTTGGACGCCCAGTCTTGACCATAGACAAAAAGGTGCACTTTTGCAGTGTCGGTTTGTGCCTGCTCTTCATTGATAATGGCGGGATAGACCCGTGCACGCATACCAAAATCCTGTACCCAGTAGCACTCGTAGGTACTATTCTCTGCGGCAACATAGCCTATTCCTATCTCACGGAAGGAGGCACTAAAAAGGTTACGGGAGTGATTTGGGCTGGCTACCCACTCTTTTACTACTTCAGACGCATCAGTCTGCCCTGCGGCGATATTCTCTGCCACGGCACGCATTTTTTGATAGCCAAAATCTTTAAGGCGAAGGCTAATGGTACGCCCTTGTTTATCTTCATGGGCAAAATAGTTATTCTGCGCCATGTCTTTTGCCATCCAGCTAGCGGCACCACAGAGGTTGTCCTCTCGCTTGAGAGGGGGGACACCTCTCTTGGCACGTTCTTGATTGGTGAGCTCAATGACGCGTTGAATTCGGCGTTCGATACTAGGGGGTGCGGCACAACAAAGACTTATCCCCCCGTAGTAGGCAGATACGGATAGGAGCAGTTTGGCTGTGAGTAGGAGATGCCCTGCTTTCATCTAACCTTCCATCCTGAGTCTCGGTAGTCGGCAGTAAAACTAATAAGGGTTGATGTGACGTGCTGATTAGGAGCTAGAGTAGCCCTAACTTCTATTATATCAAACTTCTCAAGAGAGTTGTAAGATGTTTGAGGAGAATTTAGCACAATTGCTACAGAATTCTCCTCAAAACAAGCACTTTTTTCGTAGTAAGAGCGTTTTGGGCTAGGGAGCCTCTCCCACGGTTATTTTACCTTTCCCTCGCTCTTCTCCTCTTTGGATTTGAATATCCACCTCTTGCCCTATCTTGAGGCGTTTTTCGAGTGCTTTGAAGTTCTCTTCACTCTGAATCCTCTGCCCATTAATGTGGGTAAGAATATCTCCTTGTTGCAGTTGTGCGTTGCGAGCAGGACCTCTGCTAGCCGCTTTTGCAATGACAACACCCGCCACATTGGGGAGTCCATAGTAATCGGCAATCTGTTGGGTATTGGTGCGGACATTGAGACCAAGCCAAGGGCGTTTGATCCGCCCATACTGCTTTAGTTCGCCCGCGACGCGCAGAGCAATATCGATGGGTATGGCAAACCCGATGCCTTGTGCACCGCTAATGATCATGGTATTGATGCCAATAACTTGCCCTCGTAGGTTTACCAATGCGCCACCTGAGTTGCCGGGGTTGATGGCGCAATCCGTTTGAATGAGGTTTTCATGCTCTGCCACAGGACGTTTTGTGGCACTCACCACCCCATGCGTCACTGTGAAACGGAAGCCGAGTGGGTTTCCAATGGCGACGACCATCTGTCCCGGCACAAGAGCGTTCACATCCCCGATTTTGGCTCCTGTCAGGTTGGGGGCAGAGAGTTTCACAAGGGCAATATCGGTCATACGATCTGCGCCCACGACGACCCCTTCGTATTGTTTGCCGGTAACGAGCGTGACTCGAATCCTCTTGCTCTCCTCGTTTGCGCCTCCCACAACGTGTTCATTGGTGAGAACATATCCCTCTTTGGGGTCTATAATCACTCCAGAGCCTTGCTTGGTATTGAAGCGAGGCTGATCGTTGAAAAACCAATCATCTACCATTGAACGAACGCGTTGTGTCGTGTCGATATTCACCACCGAAGGGCTGGCTTTTTCGGCGGCACGAGCATAAGTCTCCACCTCGCTCAAAGGCAATGCGGGTTCTGGTAAAGGAAAGCCTGAGGCGTTCAGCTTTTCAGCACGTGACACGTTTGGTTTCCAGAGTATTTGGATATTGGGCATGAGAACCCCTCCTATGATGAAGGCACAAACCATCATTACAAATATCCAGACACGGGAACCTTTTCTTGTCACTGTAGAAGGATCATTATAGGGCATCTATCCAAGCCCCCTCCTCAATTTTTTGTTTTTATATACGTAGTTGGACGTAGGAATCGCACCACGGTTTCCTCTGTTTCTGCAAAGAAGTGAGAGCCATTTGGGGTGAAGAAGCCTAGCACTCCTCCGATTGCCATTGGGCAAGCGCAGAGAACCTATTCTCAAGCGCGGGATAGAGAGAGTTGAAAAGCGTTAATCCTTCCGAATAGAGCCGCTGCAAAGCAGGATCGGGGTCTTCTCTACGCCCAATGGGGGCAAAGTGGGGAGCGGCTTCGGCATAATCTGGATAGATGCCAAGCCCCACCGCCAAGTTCATCGCGGCTCCACAGGAAGTGGCTTCGGAGAGATGCTCCAAAAGCAACAGAGGACGCCCGTAGACCCCCGCAAGAATAGAACGCCATAGCCCACTTCTCATACCTCCCCCCAGAACCCGCACGGTATCGGGTGCAAGCCCTAACTCTTGTAGCACGGCGAGGTTGCTAGCGAGGGCATAGGCGACCCCCTCAAAAGTGGCACGTGCCATCTCTGCGCGTCCGTGTGCCGTCGAGAGACCAAAATAGACGCCACGTGCCTGTGAATCCCAAATAGGCGAACGCTCTCCTGCCAGATAGGGCAAAAAGAAAAGCCCTTGGCTCCCAGCAGGCGCTGCCGTTGCCCACACCTCTAGTGTCTCAAAATCAACCTCACCAAAGAGGCTTCTAAGCCAATCGATACTGCTTCCCGCAGATTGTACGGTTCCATACAGAACATAGTGATCGGGCTGTAGAGCGCAGAAGACAGAAATACGACGGGAGGGATCGGGGCGGTATTGGGGCGTGACAGCGGCGACCCAAGAGGTTCCTCCAAGATAGTGATAGGCATCTCCTGCGTGAATCGCTCCCGCCCCCACCGTGGCACACGCACCATCTCCTCCCCCCAAGATAACAGGAAGCCCCTCCGGTAGCCCTGTCTGTTGTGCGGAATCCGCTGTAACTCGTCCAATGCAGGTTTGTGCAGGTAAGACTTGAGGCAGAAGCCGTGATGCAAACCCTGCGGAGGCGATGATCTCCTCAGACCAGACTCTCCTCTCCATATCGAAACAACCATAGAGAGAGGCGTCCGAGTAGTCGGTTATCCCAAAGTTTCCCGTCAGTTTTCCACCAATATAGTCTTTCGTTTGAACACACCACTGCGCTTTTTCGAGAGTCTCCGGCTCGTGTTCGGTGAGCCATGTGAGCTTGCTGATGGTGAAGTAGGGCGCAGAGATGCGGTTTCCGGTGATCTGGTAGGCGCGTTCCTCTCCTATCTCTTGCACAATTCGGGTAGATTGGGCGTCGCTACGAATATCGGCATGGATGAGAGCAGGGCGAAGAGGGTTTCCCTCCGAGTCTATCAAGAGGCAGCCGTTCATCATGGCAGAAAAGCTGACTCCTGCAAGGTTTTCTTTGGCATGGGAAACCTGATCTAACAGAAGGCGAGTGGATTGGCAAACTGCGTTCCACCAGTCTTGCGCGTTCTGTTCTGCCCAACCCGGCTTGGGATAGAAGAGCGGATAGGGTGCAAAGGTGGAGGCAACAATCTTTCCACCAGAATCGAAGAGGGTGGCTTTGTCGCCCGTAGTGCCTAGATCGTGTGCAAGTAGGTAGGTTGGCAATGGATTTCCTCTTAGGCTACGTGTTCCAGAGCCTTGGAGATATTTGGAATCGGTATCGTGTGAGAGTTTTCTCCATCGTGTCGGCACTCTCCTTCTCTTTCTAGTGTGGGGAGGAAGCAGGAGATTGGGGCTTCTTTCGCGAATGTGACCTTATACTGAAAGAATGGGTGGAGATAGATTGAAAATCGATATAGGCTCACGCATTTTTGCTGTGATTGACATAGGAACAAACTCGATTCGCCTAGCGGTCGTGCGAGTCGAAGCGGATCAAAGATTCACGATTTTGGCTCAGCATCGCGAGGTAGTGCGTCTGGGAGAGGGCGAATTTGAGACAAACCAGATGACTCCCGAAGCGATTCGGCGCGGCGCGTTGGTTTGTGCCAAGTTTGCCGAGGTAGCACGTGGTTTTGGCGCAGAGGAGATAGTGGCTCTTGCGACTTCGGCGGCACGCGAAGCGGAGAACCGTGAAGAGTTTATTGAGCGCGTGCGAGAACAGGCAGACATCGAGGTTCGCATTATTTCGGGAGTGGAGGAGGCGCGTCTGATATGGCTTGGCGTCTCAAGCGGGATCGATCTACAGGGACGCAAAGCCCTGCTTATCGATATTGGGGGGGGTAGTACAGAGGTCATTATTGGCAACGAAAAAGAGTACCTCCTCCTAGACAGCCTGAAACTGGGTGCGATCCGCCTCTCAAACAAGTTCTTTCCCCACACTGCCGCCTACACTGCCGAAGACTTTAAATTGGTTCAGAACCATGTGCGGGGCGTGGCAACGCAGATTCAGCGTCGGGTTGCGGGGGTGGGCTTCGATATTGCGATGGGGAGCGCAGGAACGATCACAACGCTGGGCGATATTATCTCTCGAATGACGGGAGAGGCGCGAGAAGGAGGGCGCAACCTCACCTTCACGCAGAAAGACTTGCGGAGTGTGATGGAGATGCTCTACCGCCTGCCGTTGGAGGAGCGCAGACGTGTGCCAGGTATGGATGTGAACCGCGCCGATATTATACTGGGTGGTGGTGCGATTATTCTCACGCTCATGGAGATGTTCGGAATAGAGCGCATGACGGTGAGCGAACGGGGCTTGCGAGACGGTATTTTGCTGGATCACCTCCTGAAGGAAGAGGCGACACGAGCGCAATTTGAGGCGGTTGGCGTTCGCAAGCGCAGTATTCTACAGTTGGCACGTGCCTGTAACTACGAAGAGGAACACGCGCTCTTTACTGCGAAGGTTGCCCTCCAGATTTTCGATGAACTGCGCCTGTTGGGAGAGCATTCGTATGGGGATGCAGAGCGCGAGCTTCTGGAATATGGAGCCATTACGCACGATATTGGGAACTTTCTTTCCCACTCGAACCACCAAAAGCACGCCTATTATCTGGTGAGGAACTCCGATCTACTCGGCTTTAACGACACAGAGATCGACATTATCGCAAATGTGGCTCTATACCACCGTAAAGGGTTTCCGAAAAAGAAGCATGAGAACCTGTTCAGTCTGAACCGTTTTGAGCGCAGGATTGTGAGTGTCTTGGCGGCGATACTTCGGGTAGCGGAAGGCATAGACAGATCACATTTGGGAGCCGTCAAGGATATTCGCGTGACGCTGAACAAGCACCCCCGCCGTTTTGAACTCACACTCTTTGCAGATTCCGATTGCCAAATGGAGATTTGGGGAGTAGAGAACAACCGCGATCTGTTTGAAGAGATGTTTGGCGCACCTCTCACGGTCCATGCTGAGCCGCTCAAGTCAGCTCCGTAGGGAATCCTATTGGGGAACAAATATCTGTAAAGAGGGTAAGGCACGCAACTTAAACTGTGGATCGGGAGTGACTTGTAGCCCTACCCCAATTCTTTTGAAATAGATTCTTACAAACGTCTCAGCGGAGGGGGGTTAAAGAGGGGTACGCCCAGAGAAGCCACCGTCTATCGCATGCCAATAGTCGATGTCCTCCTCTCCATAAAGCCAACAGAGAAAGACCTCATTACCGCCACGCCAATGCGGGAAGTCGATGAGACCCTGTTCGAGGTCTTTGATCTCGATCCCTTTATCCGTGATCGCATTCACACACCCCTGCAACTCCCCAACAATGGCTCCATAGTCGGGATGTTTGGAGGCGTGACCGTTACTCGCGATCAGCTTTTGGATTCGCTCCATCTCCATGCGTTGCTCACGAAGAAGAGCGATAAGTTCATGAATGCGCTGGAAGAGTCGCCGAAGTTCTGGCAACTCCTCCCGCGCCTCTTCCAACGTAAAATGCCTCTCATACTGGGGCATGGTGTTTCCTAATCCTACGTTGATTCCAGACCTTTTGCTTTGAGGTCTTTCAAAAACTCCGCCGCGTTTGCCGGAGTCACGATAGTCACTCCGGTGTCGATGATATTGCCCTCTTTGACCTTCATCCCCATCTTATCTAGTTCGGGTTTGAGAGCTTCAATGGCTTTCTTGATGTCTCCCGTTTTCTTGAGTTCATTCAAGAGTTTGACCGAGAGACGCCCAAACTCATAGGGCTTCTGAACAACAGTGACATCCACAAGCCCCTGTTCGAGGTTCTTGAGGGTGTCTGGCTCTCCATCAAAACAGACGATCTTGACTTTGTTGCGAATGCCTGCCTGCTTTACCGCATTGACGATAGCGGGTCCATTGTAAGAGTAGAACCCAACAAAGCCCGCGATCTTGTCTCCATACTTAGTAATGGCGTCGGAGACGTTGCTCACGGCACGCCCCTTGTCTTTGTTGTCTTCAAAGGGGGCTTGGAGAAACTCTATTCCCTTGTCCTTGACAGCATCAACAAATCCCTGATAGCGGTCTCGTGCGTTTTGCGCCCCCATGTTTCCCACAAAAGCGACAAGCTTACTGCCTTTGGGAAGGAGTTTTGCGGTGGCTTCACCCGCCATCTTGCCCGCCTCGTAGTTGTTGGTTCCCAAGTAGGCGAGTCGCTTGCTCTTGGGTGCATCCGAGTCGAAGGTAATGACAGGAACACCTCCGGCGATGGTCTCGTCGATAGTGGCGGTGAGTGCGTCGGCTTCAATGGGGGAGACCGCAATGCCATCTACCTTTGCCGCCGCTGCGTCCTTCACAATGGTTACCTGCTCGGTGTGTTGTGAAGGGTTGGGGGCTTGCCAGTCGGCATTCACGGAGAGTTCGGCTTTGGCGGCATCTAACCCTTTCCCCATCGAATCCCAGAAAGGCGAGATTCCATTGGTGATCACTTTAAACTTCGGCGCGTTTGCGCTAATGGTGGTCGGGGGCTTGGTTGTCTCAGGAGCCTTGGTCTCTTTACCGTCTTTTGACTCCGCGCTCTTATTTGGGTCACATCCAGCAAGGAGACTGGTCATTGCCAAGAGCGCCAACCCGCCCTTAAAAAAGGTTCTTTTGTTCATCTGTTTGCAAACTCCCTTGTGTGCGGGAAATAGTGTTCTAGCGTAATGAAACGTCCTGCCATACTCTCAGGTGAAGCCCCATCCAACAATCTCTATGAGGGAAACGAAACCAAGGTTGTGGTCAAACCTTAGTCCCAAATAGAGAAGGGTGCCTGAAGGGCAGAATGAGAACTACAAAGTCCGTAGACCTAAAGGTTATACCCCAAGAACGTCCCGAAGATAGGCGCGGCTAATCGTTGCCGACTCTACGGGAACGAATTTGGTGTTATCTTGCTCTGCAACAACCCACTCGGCTCCTGCCTCCAAGGCGGCGGCATAGGCAGATTTTAGGTCTACATCCCCTGTACCGAGTTCTAGGAATTCGGGGCGAGGCTTTCCTTCTTCATTGGTTGCTCTGCGTCCATCTTTGAAGTGAAAATAGCCTGCACGGTTGGCATGCTTTTGGATAAAACCCACAACATCTTGGTTTCCATAGTAGAGCCAAAAGACATCGAGGTTAAACTTAACAAGCTCTGGGTCGGTCTCTTCAGACAGAATCTGCATTCCGTTCACGCCACCCAAGTCATCAAATTCCCAAGCGTGATTGTGATAGTTAAAGGTGAGTCCCTCCTCTACCAGCCGTTTCCCGATAGAATTAAAAAGCTTCGCAGATTCTTGATAGCCTGCGGCACTCTTCAAGTCGGCGACTCCCGAACACATCAAGTTTTTGAGTCCGATGGATTTCGCGTAGGCAATGTGCTGTTCCAACTTTTCAGGGTTGGCATAATCGCCATACCCAAAGTGTGCGCCAGAGACTTGCAGATTGTTTTTTGCCAACAATTGCCGAGTGGTCTCTTCACCAAATGAGAGAAAAAGGTTTCCCGCCTCAATTGCAGGAAATCCTGCGGTTGCCACCTCTTCAAGTACGCCCGCAATATCGCTCTGGTTGCGTGCGCCAAAGACGATGAGTTGTATGGAGGCAGTGGGTGTTGCCATTCGTTCTACTCCTCAAAAGAAAGGGGTGGCGCGCCTTGGCTCCACCCTGTTATACTCATATACTCCACGATTTTAGTGAATCCCTCTTTTTTGGTCTGTCTGTATCGAATATTGCAGAGATTGCGAGGATAGAGGCACTCCCAAAATGCCGATTATCGTATAAATAGCGAGAACATTTTGCAGGAGAAGTCCTTTTTGTGTCGAAATGCATTATTATCCGCTAGCCTCCCAAAGAAAGAGGACGTTACCATGCCTCATACTGAAATAGAGCTTCAAGAATACATTGAGAAGCGTGCTCCTATTGACGCAGAAGCGAAAGAATTGGCTCGCCCCCTCTTTGCGCCCGGCGGCTTCGCGCATGAATCTCCTGTCCCGATGATCGCCTTTGATCGCTATGGTAACGTGCTTTGGCGCAACACTCTTTACAGTCTTTGGACAGGGGAGGGTGATGAAAGCATGGAAGATCACTCTCTGTTCGAGTTTCTCACCCGGCGGGATGGTTTGCGGGTAGCGGGTCTCCTGCTGGAGGTTTTTGAGACAAAAAAACCTCTCACTTGCGTCTTGCGAGTCCGCATGATGGAGGGGAACTATAACCATGCAGAGTGGCTCGCCATGCCGATACAGAACACAGCGGGGGAGGTTATTGCGATTGTTAGTACAGGGCGGGATGTCGCGAAGCAACTACGCGTAGAGCGTGAACGGACCATTTTGTACGAGATCGCAGGGGAGATAAACCGGCAGGGAAGACTCCATGACGTTTTGCGAAGAGTCCGCGACGCCATTATTGAGATAGGAGAGTTTGATCGGGCAGGTGTATGGCTCGTTACTGAAGGGGATTTTGTGGGGTCATGGGGAACAGACCCAAATGGGAATCTTCTTGACGAGCGCGGACTTTATCTTAAGGATACCTCCTATACCCGAATGCTTCGTGCAAGCCTTGAAGCGGGTAACAACCACGGCATCATGCTGATAGATTCCTATGATGATGCACACGACCAATCTATTCTCATAGACGCCCCTCAACCCATGGCTTATATTGGTCTGCGTGTGCATGACGAGTTGGTAGGGATGGTCTTTGCAGACAACCTCCTTACCCTGCGTAATATCGACATCGCGAAGGTGGAGAGTATTTTGCCCCTGTGTGAGCAATGCGCGATTGCCATTCAGAACGCCTCACTTTTGGAGGAGCGCGAAAAGGACTTCGCGCAACGTCAACATCTTTTTGATGTTGCCTCTGATCTGGCTCTCTGTAGCACGACAGCACAGGCTCTTGAATTGGTACTCCAAACGGTACTACAAATCGGCGATTTTACAGAGGGTTCTGCCTATCGGGTAGTTCAAGACCAGCTATTTGCTTTTGGCAAGCCCCACGCTACAGCGCAAGCCCACATAGAGCCTACGCTTTCACGGTGTTATTTGGAGCGTGCCAGAGAGAGCGCAGTGAGCTGGCTTCAAGAGGAGAATGGTTCTCAAACCCTTCTACTCTCCCTGAAGCATGGTGCCGATATCTTGGCAGTATTGCGCCTTGTCGCCACTGTTGGCAATGGAACACTGCCTGAAAGACGCCTCGAGTACCTGAGGGAATTTGTGTACCAGGTAGGACTCATCGTACATAACGTCTACCTTCAAGAGCTTCAGCAGAAGTATGCGGAGCGTCAGCTACGCCTCACGGCACTCGCCTCCGCCATGACCTCCTTTACCGATCTGGACGAGTTGCTACGCATGGTGCATGAGACTCTTGTGACGGTGGCAGGCTTCGACAGGGCTGGCATCTGGGTGACAGACGCAGAGGGCGACCGCATTGTCCAATATTGGGGAACGAATCGTGAGGGGCGACATAGCAAGCAGGAAGGCGAGTGGATACCTCTCTCCCAATTAAGTGAGGGTTGGTCATAAATGAATTTGACCGCGCAAGAGGAAACCTGCGCGGTCACCTCCGAATTATAAAGTTGCGAAAATC
>CAMCUQ010000013.1 GCA_945878775.1 Chthonomonas calidirosea | reverse complement strand
TGGTCGACCAATTTGACCAAGCACACCAACAGAGATTCTTTGGGTATCATAAAGTTGCCTCCGGTTATGGATTTTCGCAACTTTATAATTCGGAGGTGACCGCGCAGGTTTCCTCTTGCGCGGTCAAATTCATTTATGACCAACCCTCTATTAACTCTCACTGCGACGAAATCGTTGCTGCTGGATGCTACCGCGTCTCCGGTCAGTTTCTCGCTTTTCTGGAACCCGCGTTTTCTCTCTGGCATATCCGTCGTCGCTTCCGCCTATCTTTGTGCTTTCGCCTATCGGAAAAAGCGCGACGAAACCTCACCAAACGAGCAAGGCGTTCTATGGAGCTTGTACCTCATCGCGCATAGTTTCACATTGATATTTGTGAGTTGTGACCTGTGGCAGTACGCAGAAACCCACTGGACTGCTGGTGGTCGGGGCAACGCGCCACAACTGGCGATGTCCATCTTCTGGACAGTCTACGCGGTTACAGGAGTCTGTTTTGGCATCATACAACGAAACAGACAGGTTCGCCTCTTCGCAATGGGGTTGCTCTACCTCTCTGTGTTGAAGGTATTTGTGTTCGACTTGAGCGGGCTGGAGGGTGTATATCGAATCGCCTCATTCTTTACACTAGGCGTGATTCTTCTACTGGTAAGCCTACTCTACACGCGTTTCGAGACCCAAATGCGCGGCGAAGCCCTTACAGGTCTTTAGGGTCGTTCGGTTCCCTCTATGGGCTTTGGACGAACCTGTTTCAAAAACCACTCATACAGTTCTGGATTGTTGTAGGACTCTGTCCACGAATCGTGCCCTGCTTCGGGATAGAGAGTTAGTTTAGGTGACGCACCCACAGCTTTAAGTGCGTCGATCATCTGAATCGATCTCTCTACAGGGACAGCACCGTCCTTCATACCATGGAATGCCCATAATGGTATTTTCTTGAAACTCCCTACCGTTTTGGGGTCTCCACCACCGCATATCGGCGCAACGGCGGCAAAGCGTTCTGGGTTTTGTGCCACCCAAGCCCAACTTCCGTAGCCTCCCATGCTCAACCCGGTAAGGTAGACGCGATCCGCATTTACACGATACTTCTTCAAAAGATAATCTAGCATTCCATTAAGCATGTCAAGCGACCACCCCTGCCCTTCTGGGCATTGAGGCGAACATATAATAAACGGAAAGTCTTTGCCCGCTTCTACCAGTTTTGGAGGTCCATGCTTCTTCACCAATTCCAGATCGCTACCACGTTCACCAGAGCCATGCAGGAAAATGATCAGCGGGAAATGCTCGCGCCCCTTCTTGGCATATTCTTTGGGAAGATAAAGCAAAAAGTTGCCCTCTACCTTTATCTTTTTTACGATCTCCTTTTCAAACCGAATGCTCTCCTGAGCAGGAGGCACCCCTTGTTGATTTGCAGGTGTCCCTAGCAAGGCGAGGGTCAAAACCAAACCCATGACAGATAACATCGTATCGCTTCTCCTTTGGCTATTTTAGGCTATAGGGATCGCATCGCGGGTGGAGCAGTGTGTCCACACCGGCGGCACAGTACATCATCGGCAACACCACGCGCCGCAGTTCCACTGCCGACAGAGAAATAGGGAAGCGCATCAAGGGCTTCGCTTTCACACTTTGCACATCGCATCCCTACCCTTATCTTTGGCTTCGGGCGGAGTGGTCTGGCTTCCGGTGGGCAATCAAAAAGGCTATCGTCGGTTTGCAAGGATGTATCCCCTTCTAAAGCAACAGATTCTACAGGAGCCGTGCAAAAACCTCCCTGTGACGAAAATACCTCACCACTACAACCTTGCCCCTCTCAAAAGGCTCTCCGTATTCCAAAGATAGAGTGCGCCACGGATGCCCACAGAGGCGAGCCACTTCTGCTCTTGGTCAAGACTCAACGCCATTGCCCCAATACCATTCACATGCCCCTCATCTGGCTGTTGCTTCGCCTTTATTACCTGTACCGCATCTACCTTGAAACGTCCCTCTTTTTGCCACTTCCAAAGGGTCATGTTCCCACTCTCATCTCCTGCTATCAGGCAATTGGTTCCTTTGCAAAACACCAAACAATTGACTCGGGCAGGATTACCTGTGAGTCGAATGGGAGGTCGTGTTGGAATGCCTGTTGAGAACACAAGAACATCTAGGTTTTTCAGAAGACCCACCACAAAATGGCTGTCGTCTATAACCGTAATCGCGCTTGCAGGAGAGGGCAATCCTATCGGGTATGACTTTTGCCAATCGTCCATGGGGACAAGTTCAATATTTGTGGAACCTGCGATGAGCCAAGCGTTATCTTGGGTACACGTCAGCACAGATGGGGAGCTTTGTAGCTTTCGGAAGGTACGAAATACCGGCACACCGTTGATAATGGAGTATGCGAACACCTCATTATTGCTAGTGCCTACGAGGAGTTCCCAGTTGGTTTTGTACCAATGAAACCGCAATGACACCGCTTGCGCCTTGAGGGAAATCTCTCCTTTCGGAATGAACCTAGTACTGTCTGCACCCCGCATATAGAGTCTAATTTTATCACCGCCCGCAAAAGCGTTTGCGACTGCCACCCACCCTCCACCGTAGACAATATCAACACGATGCACTACTTTCTCCATAGGAATATCAATATCCGTAAAGTCTCCCTGTGGAGATGCCTTCTCTCCTGCCTCGACTTGCTGAAGCGATGGAGACGCGCCAAGAGCGATTAACTCAGGGGTGCTTTTTTGATTTTTCACAAAGGCGACATTGACGGTGCTTCGTTGCATCCCTCCATTTCTGCCCTTGTTATCAAGGTGTTGAGGAATGATCTCCAGATAGCGATGGTAGTAGGATTGGTAGGAAGTGTTCCCGTTGTATGCTACGGCTACGGCACTAAGAACTATCGGCAACACTGCAAGCCACAGCTTTAGTATTCTCTTGCTATTCATCCTTATTTGCTGCCTCCCGATTTTTCTGTTTCTTTCCCCATCTCCCCAGTTCAGTAGCACCAAGCTCATAGACACGCTCAACTAATTTCAAACGCTTCGAAACGTCTGGATACCCCATGTCCGGCTTGTTAGCATTTTCCTTCCACTCGAACACCGCATCGACCTGCTCTTTGGGTAATACATTTTGTTCGATACACTTCAGCCTCACATCATGCACTGCCATACGTTGTAGAGTCGTCTGCCTCACACTAAGCGAATTAGTGGATAGAGATTCCTTCTTCCATAGTTTCGCCACGCGATTAACCATTTGGGCTTTAATTTCCGCTTCAATCGCGCCCGACTGGTGCAAAATTGCAGCAATAGGATCGGAATCACCAAACTCTGTGGTAGCCTGGTTCGTGTTGTCCAGGAACGCCAAAAGACATATCACAATAATGCCTGCAATGACGCCAGAATAGGTAAGAATGCGTTTCACTTTCTCTCGTGGAACAGTGAACCGCCTCATTCTAGGGGGTTTGTCTGGTTCAAGAGGGTCTGCCTTGGCAGGCTTTTCTAGTTGTACAATCGCGTCCGACATTCGTGTTGCATTCTCTTGAAGTGAGGTCAGAATGTTCACATCACTCAGAGCCTTCAGAACTTCACCTAAGCTCACCTGTACTTTTTGCGCATCCTCCTTCATCTGGAACGTTCTGGGGGAATCTAGCTCCCACGTGGTGGTACGCTTCAGTGTTTTGTGGAGTCGACTTGCCTGTCTTCGTACAGCCTGTAGTTCCTTGGCTTGTGCTTTAAGACTGGAGGTCAATCCGGCAACATCATTGACGAGGCTGAGTGCTAAAGCCGTAGCATCACTGTTTTGAGCGTCTGATTTAGTAGGCAGTTCTGGTGTCTTGGGGGAGAGAATAACAGAGAAGAGATCATTTGGTGGAGACTTCAAAGAGGGAAGCCACGTTGCAAAGGTAACCGTCCGTTGTAGCCGTGCCTGCGCCTCCACATAATCCAAGAGGTTTTCGCGATTTGTGTCATTCCACTCCTGAACCGGCTCTGGAGTAACAGCATCTGTGTCGGCTGAGTAACCGGATTCTCGTTGTGAGTGCATTCCACTAGTAACCTCTACACTCATGGAGTGATACATTGGGTCACGATGATAGCACTCGATTACTTGCTCTAGCCAGCCCCACTTCACCGCATTTAATGGATTGAAAGCAAGAATGCCGTTCATAATTTTCCTCGGCAAAAACAAATATACATACCGCTTCTCGATACGTTGTCGCCCTGCTATTGTATGAGGTGAGACAAGGGCAAGGACATAGGTGTCGGAGGAATAATCAAACCAAACAAGGTATGTCTTAGGGCTATCAGGAAGTGAAGCCTCATGGATCAGCCGCTTCACACGATTTACTCCTGTAATCAATGTTCCAGAGCAATTAGGGGGTCTTATGAGATCATAATGGTTATCTTTCTCACAATTTGGCTGAAATACTGCCCAATGGAGCACATACTTCGTACTTGGGGAGGTTAGTTTTTCCATGAGAGACCTCTTTCACGATGCCTCTGGGCACGTTGTTCCATATAGAGCATCGCTTTACGAAACTCTCGGTCTGTCTTCGAGCCTCCCCAAATCCAGCCCCAAAGGTTTCCTACTACCGTATAGTTCCACCGCATCCCCTGAGAGCAGAGCCAGAAAATAGGCGCAAGGCAGTTGGTAGGCTTCAGTCCTGAGAGCGGATAGTAGAGCGTCTGGTCTTTTCCGTCGCTCCTTATTGTTCGAGGCTCCGTCTCTGTGAATGCGGAGGAGTACCAAGTTGAAAACTGGAAGTATTTGGGTCCCTCTGGTTCATAGGCAAGTGATTTCCATAACTCTTCTAACTGGTCAAAGCCATAAAGCTGTAGCGTGCTCTCAATAGCAGCGGTGTCCAACCCTTCGCCATCACGAAACTCATCTGCCTTCGTCAAAACTAAGGCGACGGGGACGATCCGTCTGCTACCATTCCTGAAGGCGATCTGTTGCATATAGTTCCGGTATTTTGTAATGATCTCCTTGGCATCGCTTGCCCCTTCCCGCAACCGTAGCGCAGACATATCCACCACAAGAAGCAGGAGATCGGTATACTGCACACGATTATTAAAGTCTTCAATGTCCTTGGGATCATGCCAATTCCCGCGAATGATCTCGCCAGGATAGTCCAATATCTTGAACTCAGCAACAGGTGTATTCCGATATTTCAGACGGAATGCATGGTGCGAACAAGAAGCGCTTCCGGGAGGAAGATTAGGCGTCACGTTTGGTGTATAAATCTGGTCTGCTAGCTCTTTAAGGGTCTTGAGTGGGCTTGCAGCCTCTCCCAGAACTCCGCTAGCGAGCATCGATTCGATCTGAATATTGGGAAAGGCGATAGCGTCGACCGATTCTTGGTATGCCCCCGCCAAACAACAGGTTTTCCCTGAGTGCCTCCCTCCAATGATGGTCACTTGCATCACCATATCGATGCTACTTATTCCGCTCTCTGGCTTTCCCTCGCGTTGAGCATGATAGAGGTCTTTCTCTTGAGAGTATGCGACAAAAAGAATAGAGAGACCAACAAACAGAGCCAGTATGCAAGTGATAAGGCATACTTGCCTCGCACTAGGGTCTAAGAGCAGATTCCGAACCCCCCAAGTCGTGTACCAAAAGCTCCACCCCATGAGTACCACTTGAAGTAACACCAAAAAAGGGGCAGCGTAACCTCGGCTACGTAGCCCCTCTGGTGCAATAGCACGATACTGGGCGAGAAGTATGCCCACAAAAGACGCAAAGCAGGCAAGCCCAAACCTTTCGTGCATCCAGCTTTCAAAATCGATGGCTCCGGGACGCCCCATTGTCAACGAGGCATAGATGAGCCCACCATAACATAAGCCTGTCACGATCCCTATCGCCATCCAGTCGCGTATGGCATCTGTGGCATCATACCAAATCTCCAGCAGTGGGAAAATGAGAACCCGAATTCCACCCACAACAAGCACCGCAGAGACAAATGCCGCGAGACAGTGCTCTAGGAGATAGTAGGAACGCTCGTAATGAACGACGCCTTGGAGATCGATACGCACACTACCCACCCCTCCCGTGACCCCTAACACCAAAGCAAACAAGAGCATCCAACGGGCAAAACTACAGAGATATTGCCGACGGATAGGATCGAATGCGGGGCTAAGTCGAGCGGACTGCGAGTTCTGTAAGGTAGACATAATGCTCTCATCTCTAGCGTGTTAGACAGTTCATTAGGAAAAATAACTATCCTGCATAACACTACTCATAAGTAGAACATAGTATAACAAACCATTCATATTTTTGCAACAACATATACACAGTTTCATAGCACAAATAACACTATCGAGTTATGGATCGTGCTCTTTTTGTTACTTTGCGAGACTTGTAGCAAAAGGGAGAGGTCAATTCAGGGATTACTCTTTGGTGAAAGCGACATGTGCGGAGGCAGTGGAGCGTTTGACGAAGATGTAGAGTGGTTGAGCGGGATAGTAGGAGTAGGTTTGCCAACGTGATCCTTCTTGTGCGATCTTGGCAAAGAGAGAGGCGAGACGCGGGCTTCTTGTTCCGGGACAGATAATGTCATACTGGTCAAGAGAGGTCTCCCTATTCCACTCTTCAAGTGTTCGATGTAGAACGGTGTGAGGCTTGGAGAGGTGGAACTGTACAGGGTTGTAGAACGCATTATCGACAAGAATACGGAGGTTATCACGGTTTGGGGCGTTGCAGTGTAAGACGATCTCTGTGGTGTAGGCATTGAAAATATGCATGACCTCCACACCCCGTCTTGTCCTTGCCCAAAACGCCATTGTGCATAGCCCTCCTAAAAGGCAAAACGCGAACGAGAGAGTCATTGGCAGCAGTCGCTTAACAAAGGGATAAGAGCGCGTTTTGTGTCTCCAAATGGCAAGTGCTTTTGCCAACTCCGCCAAACCGACACCGCTCAGCAAAACCAATATTGCCCAAGGCACGACGACAAATCGGGGCGCAAAAAAGCCGTAACGGAATGTGTGGGCATGAAACAATAATATTGCACTAAAGGGAAACAGTAAAAAACCAAGTCGAGTGCGTGAGTTCTTCCAGAGCGACCAGATTCCAACGCATGCAAAAAACAGCAGTGTGAACGTCGATATAGGGTTTCCTAACATCCCCTGAAGTGACGCACCAAACCGCCCCCAATCCGCTCCTTGCCAGGACGCCGGTGCCATCAACCCCAAAAAGCGTGTGGAGAAATACTGGAATGAATGAATACCGTAGAGCCAATCTCCAAACAGAAGCCTATCCAGCAGTGGAGAGAGAAAGGGCACACAGAGGAGAAGCAACGCAAGGTATCTTCTGCTTGCCTTCTCTGAACGAACCTCGTTACGAAGTAAAAAGAGAGTGGCAAGTAAATAGAGAATCCAGCCCTCTGGTCGCGATAACCCAGCAAAGGTGAGTGCCACCAAAACCCGCCTCACTCGCCTTCTGCCCGGTTCAAGCGCAAGCAGTTCATGCAGTGCTAGAAGCGCGAATAGAAGGAGGAACAGTCCCGAGTTTGCGGTGAGTGCCACCTCTAGCGTCGAGAATGCCACCAACCCAAGGATTGCCGTAATAATTCCCGCTGTGCGGGAGCAAAGTAGTGCCCCAATGTGTACAAAAAGTGAGATAACTGCGCCTGCAATCATAGCACAAAGGATTGTGATTAGCACGCCGGGCTGACCAATGTGCCAACATACGCCGTAGATCAGCACAAGCAAAGGTTTTGGAACGTTGCCAGTGAGCGGTCGCACCTCACCCGTAAATCCCTTGTGGAGAACCCACTGCGCCTCACCAATGTAGCTATAGGCGTCGTTGTCCAACCCTCCCACTCCGGTTCTATGCAGAAAAATACCTGTAATGAGTACCAAACACAGCGTCGCCACCCCCATCCAGAAGGCAATACGATCTGGTCTTGGAGGGGACTTTGGTTCTAGGGTATTATTGTGCTGGAGATGAGACTCACAAAGCATGATCAGCGTCCTTAGCGGCACTTTTAATTATAGTATCGGCACTCTCCGTTCGGTAGCACCGCAATAAACGATGAAAAAGTAGAGTTGCTCTGTATAAAGTTGGAAAGTATGTTAGAATCCATTGGGTTTGGTTCCTCCTTTGTCAGAAGAACTGTACCCGATTGAAGGGGCATTGGGTCAATAAAGGCTGAATGCCCTAACCATTTTGTTTGCAAGTCAGCCAATTCGCCCGCTCGCAAATAACTCTAACCTTGGAGGAGACGGCAATGAGTCGCTTCAAACTTACCACCGAACAGTTCGCGCAATTTCATGAAGATGGGTATCTCGTTGTACCAAAGCTTTTTGATGACGAGGAGACTGATCTCCTCCGCAAAATAGCACATGCCGATACAGAATTGGCAAAGGGTGCAGGGAACAGGCACGACAAAGAGGGAAACAACACCAGAATTGCCCTCAGGAACGACCTCGGGGACGATATCTATAGTGCCGTTAGCCGATGCGAGCGTATCGTGAACACCATGGAAACATTACTAGAGGATGAGGTCTACCACTATCATCACAAAATGACAATGAAAGAGCCTTACGTGGGAGGGGCTTGGGAGTGGCATCAGGACTACGGATACTGGTACAATAATGGATGCCTCTTTCCCGACATGGCAAGCGTTATGGTCGCGGTGGATCGTGCTACAAAACAGAACGGCTGTCTGCAAGTGATTCGTGGCTCCCACAAGATGGGCAGAATCGAACATGGCAGAATTGCAGATCAGACTGGTGCCGATTTGGAGCGTGTTGACGAACTCTTGAAGCACCACGAGATCGTCTATTGCGAGATGGAGCCGGGGGATGCCGTTTTCTTCCATAGCAACACGCTTCATCGCTCTGACGCAAACCTAAGCCCAAACTCACGCTGGACGCTTATCTGTTGTTATAACACGAAACACAACGATCCGTACAAAGTGCACGGACACCCGAACTACCACTTCTTAGAGCGTTGGGACGATTCCCGCGTTGGAGAAGTTGGCAGACGCAACCTCGAATCATTACGTGAATCAGGCATCGCTGTCTAAACGGGACAAGGGCAACTCTCAATATGGATAGGGACAACTCGTTGAAACGCACCTCTCTTTTGCTGTTGCTCTTGCTCTGCGCCACACCCATTTCTGCTCAAACAGGGCGTTCGTCTATCTCACTCAACGAACGCCCTTACTCGTTCTATTCGCGCCCACCCTATCGTAACGCCGTTCCCCGCCCCTCGAGTATTTTGGGCTATGAGGCGGGAGCGTGGCACTCCACTTTCCGGGATCAAGAACGTGTTATTAATGCGATTGCACAGACAGCAAAAGATCGGGTTCAGGTCGTAGACTATGGTAAATCCGTTGAAGGGCGCCCCTTAAGACTAGTCCTCGTCTCCTCCCCCGAAAACATGGCAAAACTGGAAGCCCTGCGCCTCCAAAATCTCAAAATCGCTGATCCGAGACAGATTGCCTCGAACGCAGAGCGGGAAAAGATACTCAAATCTGCACCGACAGTCCTGTGGATCAACCACTGTATCCATGGAGCAGAAACCGCCTCCTTTGAATCGTTCATGTGGACTCTGTACACCCTTGCGGCAAGCGATGCCCCCGCTGTGAAGCAGGTTTTGCAAAACGCGATTGTCATTCTAAACCCTGTCTTTAACCCCGATGGTCATGAACGCTCCGTTGTATACTATAATTCACTTGCGCTGGGAAGCCCAGAACGCTGGTCTTTAGAACATGACTCTCCGTGGGCAATCTATGGGCGCTTCAACCACTATCGATTCGATATGAACCGCGACAAACTAGCCCAGTCACAGGCAGAAGTTCGCCAAGAGATAGCCGCCTATACCCGTTGGTTTCCGCAGGTATATGTCGATCAACATGGGCAGCCTGAAACCTATTTCTTTCCCCCAAATCCAGAGGCGATTCATCAGCAGGTCGATGTGGCTCGCCTCAATAAATGGACGAACATCTTCGGTAAGGCGAATGCAGAAACCTTCGATTCATACGGTTGGCAACACGTCACACGGGAAGACTTCGACTTTTTCTATCCGGGGTATCTGGATAGTTGGGCAGGCTTCTCTGGCGCGATTGGGATGACCTACGAGACCGACGGTGGCGGAGAATTAACACGGCGCCGACGCGATGAGACTATCTCCACTCTTCGTGATGCGACAGCACACCACGTTGAGACCGCACTCACTACCCTATTCACCTCCGCAAAACACCATGAGGAGTTGCTTCGTGACTTCTATGCCTACCGCCAACAGACGATAGAAGCGGGACAGACAGGAAAAGTCCGCCGGTTTGTCTTCCCTCCCTCCGATCCCTTGCGATTGAAGGAGTTGGCGGCAATACTGTTACGTTCTGGAGTTGAAATTCAGGAGACAACCCAACCCTTTGAGAGTCCCAAGTCACACGCTTATCTCCCTGCCAATGCGCTCGCAGAGAAGCATTCTTTCCCCAAAGGGAGCCTCATTGTTGATCTTGCGCAACCGCAAGGCAGACTCGCACTCGCCTTTTTGGAAGCAGACCCCGTCTTTAACCCTGCCTTTGTGAAACAACAAGGCGAAAAGAAGGCGCGAAATGAGAAGCGTAATGAGGGTGAACGGAATGAATGGTACGAGTTTTATGACATCACTGCCTGGTCACTCCCCTACGCATTTCAACTAGAGGCATACTGGCTCGAAGATTCTCCCAAAGTCGAGTCCCGCCCCCTCAAACTGCTCCATAACTCTCAAGTTGAACTCGCCACAACACACGGAGGGATTGCAGGTGGAGAGAGTCAGGTTGCCTATCTCATTCCCTATACCTCAGAAAGCGCGATACTGCTAGGGTTAAAACTCTCTCAAGAAGGCTATCGGTTGGCAGTGGCAAACAAGCCTTTTCGGGCAGATGGCAAAGATTGGGGGCGTGGAACGCTCATTCTTCGCACTAATCGGAACCCTGCCGATCTCCACAAAAGACTGGAGACACTTGCAAAAGAGCTTCAAGCAGAGGTCTTCGCCATTAAGTCCTCCTACGCAGAAGACGCCCCCGTGGGATTGGGTTCCGACTCCGTTTCCATATTGCGTTCACCTTCTATTGCATTGGTAGCAGGGGAAGGAACTTCGACAACCAGTGTGGGAGCCGTTTGGTATCTCCTAGAGCAGACAGCAGGCATTAAGTTCTCGATGCTCAGCCTTGAACAGTTGAAGCGAGTCGAACTCTCACGGTTCAATGTGATAATCCTGCCCGACGGAGGAGGATATTCGGGGTCGCTTGGTAAAACTGGCATAGACCGCTTGAAGGAGTGGATTCAAAAAGGGGGCGCGTTGATTGGCTTGGAGGGCGGAGGCGTCTGGTTCACTGAAAAAGAGGCTACCTTGTCGGCAGCTTCTGTGCTAGGTGAAGGGGCAGGCAAACGCCCAGTGGAGTTAGCGGGCGCGATATTCTCTGCACAGATCGACTTAAACCACTTTTTGGGGTACGGCTACAGTAGCGAAACGATAGCCGTTCCACTCATGGGAAACACGTTCTTGAAACCGACCCAAAAAGGCTCCAATGTCGTAACCTTTAAAACGGGCAAAATACGCCTTTCGGGTTATGTTTGGGAGAAAAACACAGAAGAGATGCTGGGAGGAACCTCCTATGTCCTTGAGGAACAACATGGCAGAGGTCACGCCATTCTGTTCTTGAACGATCCGACATTTCGCGCACTCTGGACGGGTCTCCGACGAATGCTATGGAACAGCATTCTCTTCGCCCCCGCAAGTTCTGCACTCACCAGTTCAGACTTGCCAAACCAATAATTTCGCCTTTTAGGGTTCCATAACACTGAAGCATAAAGCCCTGCAAAACAGGAGAGGAGAGTCCAAGACAATGAAATGGCGAGCATCATGCCTTATCACCCTCTCGGCAGGGCTGACATTACAGAGCCTTGCTTGGGGACAGACCAACAGTCCTCAAAAGCCCCGCATACCACAACGTGGCACAAATCTGCCGACGCGTGGGGGGCTGGCTCGCCACTCTCAAGACGAGGTTATCGTTCCCATGATCTTCCCTGTACTTGGGAAGGTCGATTGGACCGATACCTTCAATATCGATGTGATCGCTGGCAAACGGGTTCATCATGGCGAAGACCTCATGGCTCCCAAAATGCGCCCGCTTGTGGCAGCCTTTAACGGTGTCGTTCAGATATTTACCGCGACAACTCCCACAGGGCATAACCGCTTGACTCTCGTGGGAGACAACGGATACACCGTCAAGTATATGCACATTAATATCGATACTCCCGGCACAACCGATGGAAATGGAACTCCAGACTATGCCTTCGTTGCAGGGCTAAAAAATGGGGATCGTGTATTTGCAGGACAACTCTTGGCTTGGGTGGGCAACAGCGGGAATGCACGTGGCGGCGATCCCCATTGCCATTTTGAGATGTATGGTCTGGAAGGGTGCATCAACCCCACGGCATCGTTGAAAATGGCAAAACGGATTGAAGCCCCACTCGTCACACTCATCCATAACGAGATTCGCCCTCGAAAAGGAGAGGTTCGACTTGATGGAATAGTACGCTCTATTTCAGAGAAGGGAACAGAGTTAAAGCTCGATCTTCTCTCTACTACTCAACCCGATGGGATATCAACCTCCATCATCGCACCCAAACGTATCACTATAAAAATGACCGGCGCGAAGATTCTGCGGGCTACTGATTTGCAAAGCCCCAAGGAGTGGTCTCGTGTTTCGGAAGGGATGCGGGTCGTGTTGATCGGAAAGGGAGATTCCGCCGAGGATTCTGTCTCCGCGAACGTGTTGGCTTACGAGGAGTTAAATCAGACAAACGCTTCCCCTCCCCCACTAGAGCCGCTTCCCACTTTTGCACCCAAGAAATCTGAGACGCCCATCGTCGCAAAGCCAAATCCGATCCCCGCGAGTCCTCCTCCCACTCTCGATCCGCCAAAAGCCGATCCCGTGCCATTTACGCCAAAGAAGAAGCCCTTCAAATTCCGATTGAGCGAATCGGAGCAAAAACTATTTGAGCGTCTAAATAAAGAGCGCAAAGAGCGAGGTCTTGCTGAGCTAACACTGAGTCTCACCCTCTCAAAAACCGCACGTGCCCACGCGAAAAGTATGATGGAGAGCAACTCCTTCAGCCATATAGGTTCTGGAGCGTCTCTCCCCGATGAGCGGGTTCGCAAGAGTGGCTATAACGCCCTCACCGTGCGCGAGAATATCTCGATGGGGCTGATGGAACCAGACGCCGTTTTAGATCGTTGGGTAAAGCAAGAGCGAATCTATCATCTCAATTTGCTGGACCCAGAAATAAAAGAGGTTGGCATCGGTTTTGTAGAGATGGCTCAACCCGACACGAACGGAAACAAAATACCCTATTGGACTATCCTGTTTGCCAATCCCGCCAAGTGAGGCGAAATCATTCGTAAAAGGAGCCTATTGAATGCCGGTAGAACCTGTTTTTTTGGCAACGTGGAGGTTTGGAGTTGATGCGGCGCGGGTTGGATGGAAAGCCCTACATGACGGACACTCTGCCCTGGACGCGATAGAGGCAGCGGGCAACCTAACAGAAGAAGACCCTGCCGTCAATTCAGTTGGGTACGGGGGGCTTCCCAATGCCGCAGGTGAAGTGGAACTAGATGCCGCGATCATGAATGGGGCAGATCATGCCGCAGGGTCTGTTGGTGGGTTATGCCGAACGCGACGCCCCATTTCTGTAGCGCGTCGTGTTATGGAGAAGACGCCCCATGTCATGCTTGTAGGCGACAACGCGATGCTATTTGCCCGCAAAGAGGGGTTTCCAGAGGCAAACCTCTTGACTGATGAAAGCCGACAACGCTACGAGGAGTGGCGCAAGACGCAGACAGATTCCGATGTCGCACATTTCGACTTGGGTCCCACCAGCCATGTCCCCCCTAAGCCTCTTGCGACGCCCGACGATCACGACACAATAGGGCTTTGCGCTCTCGACGCGCACGGAAACCTTGCCGTGGGTTGCACCACAAGCGGTATGGCGTGGAAAGTGCCGGGGCGCGTTGGCGACTCCCCCATTATCGGCTCTGGTCTCTATGTGGATAACGAAATAGGAGGGGCTGCGGGTACAGGGCATGGGGATGAGATGATGAAAGCCTGCGTGAGCTATCGGGTTGTCATGCTCATGGAGCGCGGTTTGACACCAACAGAAGCATGTGTCGAAACCCTACGTTATCTGCTTCGCAAACGCCCCCCCAAACTGCACAACCATTACGGAGCCGCACTCATCGCCATTCGGAAGGATGGACTCTATGGGGGAGCTTCTACCTATTCGGGATTCCATGCACCCGATAGGCTTTGGCAGTGGGCTTCTGCAACCTCTGAAGAGCCAGTGCTGAATGAGGGGTGTTATGTAACGCGCGAAACAACCCTGAAGATGCTCGGATGAAACACGTCATCATAGGGACAGCAGGGCATGTCGATCACGGCAAAACCACTCTTATACAGGCACTCACAGGAACCAATCCGGATCGGCTGAAAGAGGAGCAAGAGCGGGGAATGACCATTGATATTGGCTTCGCCGCGCTGAAACTGCCAGATGGAACCATTGCCGGAATCGTTGATGTGCCGGGGCACGAGCGTTTCCTCAAGAATATGCTGGCGGGAGCCAGTGGTGTCGATCTCGTTCTGCTTGTCATCGCGGCAGATGAGAGCGTTATGCCTCAAACACGGGAGCATCTCGATATTCTTCGCCTACTGGACGTAAAAAATGGTGTCGTGGCACTCACTAAGTGTGATACCGTGGATCGAGACTGGATTGAGACTGTGATAGACGACGTTCGAACCACGCTGAAAGGCACGTTTTTGGAGAATGCGCCCATTATGCAGGTAGCATCCACCAGAAACAAGGGGATCGAAGCCCTCAAAAAAGTGCTCATGTCGTCGGTCAGTAGAGCAGAAACACGAAACGCCTCGCTTCCGTTCCGGCTTCCCATTGACCGCGTTTTTACCCGCCCTGGTTTTGGAACCGTCGTCACGGGTACTCTCGTCGCCGGAAGTATCCATGTAGGTGATGCAGTAGAGATCGTTCCCCAAGGAATCACAACGCGCGTTCGTGGCTTGCAGGTGCATGGTGCAAAATGTTCTGAGGCGTTTGCAGGAATGCGGGTTGCGGTCAACGTGGCTGGGGTGGAGACCGAAGCGATTGAGCGCGGAGCGCAGTTAGCCGCTCCCGGAACCATGAACAAAACTCAGGTGTTCGATGCTACGCTTCAGCTTTTACCCAATGTGAAGCCCCTCAAGGACAGAGCACGGGTGCGGGTCCATATCGGAACGGCAGAGCTGATCGGGAGAGTGCGTATCCTAGATAACCGTGAAGTGCTGGAACCAAAGGATCGCGCCTACATACAGTTCCGCGCCGAGACTGAGCTTGCCTGTGCAAGAGGAGACAGATTCGTCGTTCGTGCCTATTCTCCTATGACGACGATTGGAGGAGGAACGGTGCTCGATGTGGAGCCACAACGTCACCGCAAAGCAAACGAAGAGGTTTTGAACGCACTGGAGGCGAGAGAGCGAGGAACCCCAGAAGACTTGATTGAGGGAATCCTACAACGGTTCGCATACGGGATCATAAAGAAAGACCTTTTTACCGCAGCAGCAATGCCTCCAATAGAGGCGGAGACGGCACTAGAGACTCTTCGGGGACATGAGCGCGCTTTCGTGCTTTCCGGTGACAGAGCGTTTCACGCGTCCCAACTCCAACGTGCCACGGCTCGTATCCTTTCTGCCTTAGATGCCTACCACACTCAGTTTCCGCTTCGGGCAGGTATCCCAAAAGAGGAGTTGCGCGGTTCCTTGGGGCGTGACTGCGATCCTCGTGCATTCGGATCGCTCATCGGCTATTGGCAATCCAAGAGCGAAATCGTGGTAGAAGCTAGCACTGTCCGGCGTGCAAGCTTCCAAGTGCAACTGAATGAACGCCAACAGGTGCTTTTGGCACGTATTGTGCAGTTCTATGGGGAGCGCGGGATCGCAACCCCCACTATCGATGAGGTGAGCAGGATCGTACAGGCTCCGCCCGACGCTATCACTGCTCTACTGCGCGTGGGCGCAGAACGAGGTGATTTTGTCCGCATTGCCGAAGGTATCTACTACGATTTAGGCACACTAGAGATGCTCAAGACGACCGTAAACAAAATCATAGAGGAGCATGGCAAAGTCACTGTTGGAGAGCTACGAGACGCCACAGAATCGAATCGGAAGTTCGCACTTCAGGTATTGGAGTACCTCGATTCCATTCGATTCACACGGCGTGTGGGAGATGAACGTATTCTTTTCGTATAACACTCGATTCTAAAGGAGCGGGAGCATGGCAGAAGATTTCAGTAGGCGTAGGTTTCTACAAAAGGGTCTCTTTCTGGGCGCAGGCATGACCTTGGTTAATGCGGCGCAAGGAAACCAAGACTCGATTCACGACAAGCTAAACCTCGGCATTATTGGAGTGGATAACCGAGGCGGCGATAACTTGAACGGAGTCGCGAGCCAAAATATCGTTGCGCTTTGTGATACGAACGACAACTACCTAACGCGGGCAAAGGCACGATTCCCACAAGCCAAGGTCTATAACGATTATCGCAAAATGCTGGAGATGAAGGGTCTTGATGCCGTTGTGATAAGCACACCAGATCATCATCACGCCCCCGCAACATCGCTTGCACTCCATGCGGGGCTTCATGCGTACTGCGAAAAACCTCTCACGCACACCGTTTCGGAGGCACGCAAGATCGCGGAGCTAGCAAAAAAATATAAGCGTGTCACTCAGATGGGAACGCAGATACACGCAGAGAACAACTACCGTCGTGTGGTAGAGGTTCTCCAGAGTGGCGCGATTGGGAATGTGACGGAGGTTCATACTTGGGTGAGCAAGGTTTGGTCTGGCAAAGACAAGCCTACAGACACCCCTGCCGTTCCTGCCCATATCCACTGGAATGAGTGGCTTGGACCCGCAGACGAGCGTCCCTACCATCCCGACTACTTGCCCGCAACCTGGCGCGGTTATTGGGACTTTGGAGGGGGAACCCTCGGCGATATGGCGTGTCACCACATGGATTTACCGTTCTGGGCATTGGGGCTACGCCATCCCTCTCAGGTCTCAGCAGAGGGTCCCGCCGTACATCCCTATGCAACTCCGCCTTGGATCACCGTTCACTACACTTTCCCCGCACAAGGCAAGCGCAAAGAGGTTCAACTCACTTGGTACGACGGTGATCGCACACCTCCTATTCTCAAGGAGAAGGGGTTGCCACAATGGGGCGGAGGCAACCTCTTTATTGGAGATAAAGGCATGATGATGGCGGACTACGGGCAGTATAAGTTGTTCCCTGAAAACGACTTCAAGGACTATACTCCCCCCACCCCCTCCATTCCCAACTCGATTGGTCACCACAACGAATGGATACAGGCGTGCAAAACAGGAGGTCCCACCACCTGCAACTTTGACTACAGCGGTGCGCTCACTGAATCCGTTCTGCTTGGGAATGTCGCCTTCCGTGTGGGGCAAAAATTAGAATGGGATGCCAAGCGCCTGCGTGCCAAAAACTGCCCTGCCGCCGATGCTCTTATTCAGGCACACTATCGATCAGGGTGGAAGGTGTAATTTTCTCGCCTTGCAAAAGAAGCATCGCAACGTATAACCGCAGACAGAGGAACCTTCTGGCTCTCAGGCAAACGATCTCTTTCGCTTGTTTGGGAGCCAGAAAACCTTATACCGTGCAAAGCATTCTGAGATCGCATTTTCGCATGAAGAGTAGAGAGAGGCGCGTTGGTGGGAGAGGTGAAACACCCGTTGACAAAACAGGAGTTCGTTGTATACTATAGACTAGGGTACAATAAACCATAATGACATTATACGGGTTCAGTCAACTTACAAGGAGGAAGCAAGTGTTCTTCAAACCCACACACCGCGCATTCCGTTCCCTCGCTCCCATAGCACTCATATTGGGAATGGGGATCACAATACTCCCAATGGCGCACGCACAAGACGGCAACGCCATCGCGCGAAAGATGATACAAACCTATCACAACTTAAATACCTACTCGGAGACTTCGGAAGCAAAGATCGTCGTGTTGGGTGGTCCCCAACAGATTCAGACAGCAAGCCTGAAATACCAAAAGCCCTCTGCGTTCGTTTCGACGACTTCAGACCCACAGTCGGGAACCCTACAAATATATTCCGACGGTAAAAAAGTAACCATCTATGGCGGTCGCCAAAACATCTTCACCCAACGCAACTACACAGGCAATTTTGTCACCACCGTCGCTCAATACGAGAAGGTCGCGAAAGAGCTTTTGGATATGAATATTCAGCAGTTACTGAGTCCGGTCGGCTTCATGATCGCCAAAGACCTCCCACGCGAAGCCAAAGCTTTCAAGGTACTTCCCGCAGAGAAACGTGGCGGCAAGGATAACTACGTCATACAATCGCCCGTTGATATGACTTGGTTGACAGGCATGGTGGGCAAGCAGAACTTCATGGCAAATCGTTGCGTGGTACGCCTTTGGATAGATAAGCAGACCTATCTCGTTACTCGCGCCGTTATGAACATCATGTGGCAAGTCAAGCTCCAGCGCCCCGGCGTGAAAGAACGCCTCTTGGTTCAAGGCATGGTGCTTGAAGAGGATCATAAAGACCAGCAACCCAATTCGCCACTTAACTTCGATTCATTCCGTTTCGCGCCCCCTGCCGGAGCCAAGCAGATTTTTGAAGAGACCCGCTAATTGAATTTAGCAAGATAATAACGGAGTGTAGGTGAAAGTCATACCACTTGCACTCTGTTTTTTTGTGTGCTTTGTCTGTTCCAGCCAACCCCTTCCTAGCACCCATCTCACGACATTCTATCCCTATCAAAAGCAGGATGCCGTGGCATAGAACTTTCCACACTCTCCACAGCGTCAATATCCGCAGGGCGCATCGTGCCTTCTCCTCACAGAGACACCGTGTAATTTACAACGGATGAGCGAATTCTCACAATGCGGACAACCCGCAGGCGCTGATAGCGGTTGACGCCATGCGCTTTATATGATAATATGTGAGGCATAAGTCTATCTCTCTGCAAGAAGGAACGAAACCAACCTGATGTATGCCCTGAACTTTTATTCGGAGTTCTATGAAGAGGTTCTCAAAAATGGACGCAAGACCCTGACCATACGACTAGGCGACAAATCGGACAAGTACCAATCGGGTATGCTGGCATGGGTGACAATCGGTCCCCGATTTGGGCGTCGCCAAAAACTGTTCACTTGTATTCTCGACAGAGTTGAGGTCAAGACCATTGATCAACTCTCCCCCCGTGAAGTACAAAAAGAGAACCCTGAGTTTCGGACGACTGAAGATGTAGTGCACCTCATGCAACGGCTCTATGGCGCAGATATTTCGGTTGAAGACACCGTCACGATCATACATTTCTCACCTGTTTCCGAATACTAAGACGCGCGGTCCCGCCCATGCCCCACCTCGGCAACTAGACAGGACACCCCCCTTAATGATGAGTTCAACTCGGCTTGTTGTTTGGCGTAACACTCTTTTGCCCCTTGCCTTGCTCAGTGGCAGTGTCGCCCCCACATTCGCACAACAGAGACAACCTCAACCACAGGTTGAGACCTCACTCTACCAGACGTCTCCTCAGAAGATAGTCACGTCCGGCATCTACACCGATGCTACTGGTGGAGTCCATAACTGGTCAATTAACGAACGGCACACCCTACTCTGGGACACGAAGCCCTACTTTCCCGTGGGAGGCAGATTCATTCCGTCTTCCCTAAAAGACCCCTCAGAGGCAGCTTGGAAAGCCGACATAAAGGCACTAGAGGCACTGACCGCAAAGGGGCTAAAGGACTTGCTGATATGGCAAGACCGACCTTTGATGGAGATTCCCCTTCCCGCTTTTCAACGCCTCATAAGCTATCTCGATAACAACCAATTTCAGTATGGGCTGTCGTTTGGGATTGGCATGACCACCCCACTCACAGGAACCGTAGTCAAGCCAAGCACCTATCGTTACGATACCCGCGAAAGCCTCACTGCCCAGTGGACCGTCACAAATACCGATAGTGCCCTCTACTATCTCTACGACATCAGCAACAGCCGCCCTGTTCTTCAAAATTCCATCGCAAAAATCACGTCTCCCGTGATCGCCATTCCCGTTGAGCCTCCTGCCGGAACAGGGCGCACCGTTGCGCTCCTCTATCCACATAAGACTCTTCCTGCACATTCAGAATCTATTCCCGATCTCTGGTCAGGCTTCGATGCCTATCGTGATAAACTCATTTCCTATCTCAAACAGATAAAGTTTGGGGCGGGATTACGCTTTTTCCTCGATCCGTTGGCGCGACACATCGGCATGGAGGGCGAGACAGACTATCTGATCCCCGATTCGGCAAGTTTTCAAGTGGAGTTTGAGGCGTGGCTTGGGCGTCAGTACCCAAACCTGGAAGAGATTCGACAAAATTGGGGGCTAGTGGAGAGCGACATCAAGACCCATGCCCAACTGGCACAGCTCATTCCACTGTGGGCAAATAACAGAGGCATTCCCTTTTATTTTGACAAGCAAAAGCGGCGTTCTGTACCAACAGGCGACACGCGACTTTCCAAATGGTGGCAGGACTTCCTTCAGTTTCGGAATGAGAGCATCCTCTACTACATGAACACTATGGCGAACCTCCTCAAGAAGCAAGTCGTCAGTGTTCCTGTGGTCTATACATGGACCCAGTTGCACCCCATCTTCCTCAATCCTGATACGGAGGGGGGCTACGATGGTCTTAGTGTCGCTCTGAAATCCAGTGATCCTACCTTCGCCAACAAGATTCTTGCGCCCGCCTATAGTGCCCTCGAACAAGGGAAACGCACTCTTTGGAGTCTCATTACAGAGGTGGAGGCGGAGCCTGCCCTCTATGACACCCCACCCGACCCAAACAAGAGTGACAATGCTCCGCCTACCTATACCGTAGCGGGGGCATTGGCAAACGACATTGACCAGTCCGTGCGCTATGGCTTTAAAGGATACTACTTCGCAACTTTCCACAGCGAGCCTAAACAACTCTACGACTGGCTCACTTCGGATCAAAGCCTAACATGGCTTGCCGAGAGCCTTTCCAACGTCCAGCGCATATCTGGCACTTTGGTCAACGATGCGCCCCAAACGCTCACCTTCCCACAATATTCTCCGGGCAACGGGCATTATGGCATTGTTCCAGGCACAACCAGAGTCCTCTGGATGGGAAGATTCGTTCAGGGAGAGGCACTGGATTGGTGGCCCGCCTATTCGGGCTACTCGCTCAAGAATGGTGACAGCGTCTCCCGCTACGTAATCCAATCGCTTCGTGGTCCGCGCAAGACTCACTTCGTAGTGGGACGCCCAAAAGACATTTTCGCATTTCGCGCAGATGGAACCCCTGTTCCCATCAAAGTAATAAGCAAAGATGTGATCGAAGTGGTTCTGGATGACAAACCCACGATCTTCGTTCCCAACAAACAGACGCTCTTCCCAGCGGAAGCCGCCTTTGACACCATCATACAGTTCCAAGGTTTGACGGACATAGGCGTTCGGCAGAAGGTGACAACAGGACTTCAGGAGAGAGCGCGACTAGAGCAGGCAAAAAACTATTTTGCACAACGCAACTTTGAGATCGCCTTTATTCAATCACGCCCAGAATTAGACGAGATAATCGATCATACCGTCCCCTATATTTGGATTGAAGGAGAGCGCCCTTTCCGAGACATCCACACTTTCACGGAGGTCGCCTTGAATGTGGAGGCGAGTCGAGGTTCCTATCTCAAGCTTCAGGCACAATCACCACCCGGTAGATTTGGGTATGGCGTGAGGTATAATTTTGATGTCTTAGATGATGGTCGCTATAACGTTTGGCTGGCGGGAAGCATACCAGGACGATCAACTTCGCCGTTCCGTTGGCGAATGAACTCGGAGCCTGAGCGCGATCCTGAAACCAAACGTGTGGTGGGTGAGAGATACTTGGGGCAAGAGTTTGGGTGGACTATGCTTGGCACAGCCAATCTTAAAAAGGGTCCCGGTCAATCTATCAGCCTCTATGTCATTGGTCCCAATCAGGCAAAACAGGAGTACTCCTTCGCGATAGACGCCATTATGATCACGCCGGCAGGTTTTACTCCCAACGGTACGATTCGCCCTGTGCCGCTGAACACACCCCTCACTGGAGAGAAATTCGACATAACCAAACGTAGACCCTAATAACCACATAGATTTCTAACGGCAACGCCATGCCAAATCCGCTCTATTGCCTTGTTTTTGGTCTTGGTTCCCCCTCATAACAGATCGCCTCTCCCCCGGAGACGAGCACCTCCTCAGGCACTCGAAAAGGAGAAGGCGACACCTACAGAAAGTGAGTATACGGATGGCGTCTCGATTAAACGAGCTCGGTGAGTTACAACTCGCCGTGCTAAACGTTCTTTGGACTCAACAACAAGCCAGCGTTCACGAGGTTATCAATGCGCTCACTCAAGAGCGCAAACTCGCCTACACGACCATATTGACAGTGCTTCGCAACCTCGAAAAAAAGGGGCTTGTTATGCACGAGGTGGTTCCCGGAACACGGATGCATCTCTTCCGCCCGATGGTTTCGGCACACGATGCCAAAGGGGACATAATGCAAGATGTTCTCACGCGCCTTTTTGCAGGCTCCCCCGCTCTTCTCATCAAATATCTCCTACAAACAGAGGGTTTTAGCTCCAAGGAGTTACAGGATATTCGTACTGCCCTCGACCGTCAAGAGCAGGCGATCCAGCAGAATCGGCTGGGGGCAAGGAATGATGCCGCCTAAGAGCTTATCCCAATTGGAGGCATTCTTATAGCGTTCTTGCAAATTCAGGAGCAGAAGAGATGCAATATCTACTGAGTTTAATTTTAGGATTGGCGATACTCATTCAGCCAAATACGACGAAACGTAATCGTCTACCCATCTACAAAGTATCGTCGTTTAACGTTCCAAGTGAGAGTGCTGGTATAGTTCACATGGGACAATATGGAAGATATGTTTTAATTGAGGGGCAAAAGCGAATCAGTTGTTATGATACAAAGACACGCCAGCTCAGAACCATTATGCAGATACCATCGGGAGTATTGCTCAGATCCATACTGTCACCAAACGAAGAGCGGGTGATGTTATATCAGATATATAGCCCAAGAGATCAGATTACCTTGACTCTCTATGACACTCAAAATTTGAAAAAACAATGGGCAAAGTCGTTCAAATACACATTTCCCATCTCACCTCAATCAAGTCCAAGCTTTGGGAAATTGATTTTCTCCCCCGATAGCCAATATGTCGCTTGGCTTGAACACGATGAGAGCCAACCACCCAATACCGTTCTACGTATTGTCAATACAACTACAGGCGATTCCAAAACCCTCTCTCTCTGGACAAAAGCGTTTACGCGCCAGATGCCTAATGAGTATTATCTTATGGCTAATGGCATTATCCAATGGAAAAGCCCTCAAGCGATCTCCGTCTTTGCTGCATATCGCCAAGATGGTAATGCTGATGTAGTACACGTTGGATCAGTATCCATTCCCAATGGAGAATTGATTGGTGAAGTTAAGGAGTATAAAGACGTTCCTAATTATATTTTGGACAATGGGCACGCCGTTTTTGTGCGTGAGGATGGTATCTCTGTTGGCACATCTCAAGCACCATTGGATTTTTATATGCATATTCCAGAAGACTTGTCTTCCTCTGAAGGTGTTATGTCGTTTGACTTCGCAACGAGGCAAAGTTGGCTTGTTGGTGCGGGGTACTATGATGCGAAGCCGCTCACTGATGTAGAGAGGTTGAAAGTTTGGCTATTTGATCTAAAAACTCATGAAAAGTGGCTCTTGTTTCACCCCAAGGAAACAATTCGCGGTAATCATATAGGAGCAACGATAGGCATCTCTCAAAATGGGACGACACTTTGTTTTGCAGCCTCTAATCTGAGAGGAGGCAAACAGTATTACATTATGAAACTACAGGCAACTAGACAGTAGCATAGCTAAACAAATTGACTTGGCAGGTCAACAAGCCTCGACGCAAGATGCTGTTGGTAATAGCAATTGCTAGTGGTGATCCAGTTCCCCCAAGAAGAGATACTGCTGTGCCCACCCTGCGTAATCCCCAAATCGCCCTTGCCACTCCTGCTCTATCTCAGAATAGACTCTGGGCGTTAAAGATTTGCCCACGAGATCGGGGCGAAAGAGTCGGCAGGTGAGCTGCCAGATATGCGTGTCCACAGGTGTTGCCGAATCCTTGTCCAGACAGAAGAGACAAATACAATCCGCAAGTTTTGAGCCAATACCATACAGTTGAACTAATTCGGCGCGTGCAGCACTGTGTTCAACCTCACGTAATCCCCGTAGCCAACCTTTGGGACGCCCCGAAAGCTCTTTCGCAAGGGCAATCACGCGGGGCGCACGGTAACCCCAAAGGTCAGCGCGTAGAGCCTGCTCCTCTGCCTCGGCAAGAGCTTCCATTGTGGGAAACGCAAAGCACACGCCTCTCGGAACCTCAATAGGCTCTCCATACCGTTCCGACAAACGGAAGACGCTCCGCTCGATTTTCACCACGGTATTGCAGGAGGCACAAAGGAACGCAAAGAAGCACTCTTCGGGCGGTTGCCTCAGTATACGAAGCCCCTTATACTTCTCAATTACCTCCGTCATCCTCGGTTCCGTCGCAATCCAATCGGAGTACAGGGCTTCAAGATCGACGTTCAGGCGTAAATAATCACGAACAAACGCCCCCCTATTCAGCTCTGGAAAAGTCTGCCAGAGTAGGGAGGCGTTTGGGTTATATGGGTCTTGCCAAAGCGCGATAGCGGTCTTCTCTACCGTTCCCCACCAAATATGGCAGGTATCCTGTCGCCACCGAAAACATTGACCACTACGCAGGGTCGCGTTCAAGTTGAGCAGAGGCGAGGGAATCTCGTTCCAGTCAAACTCCGCTTCCGGTATGTCCCGAACGTTAGTGCTTTTCTCCACTCGCCTTCGCATCTATCTCACGAACGTATATGTTCTTGAAGAAGAGTGGGTCACCATGATGCTGAAGCTCGATGGCTCCTTCCGGGTACATCGCCTTGCTACGGTTCCAGTAGTTCTCCATAGTTACGTTTTGCACGACGAGGTGATCGTTCAAAAAGACGGATACCTTGTCGCCCACCATGAGAACTCGGAAACGGTTCCACTGCCCTGTGGGGTTATCGGCAAGGCGCGAAGGGTTACTGGGATTCTTTTGGTTGTTGTACAACCCTCCAGAGCCAAGTGGGTTGTCCCAAATCTGAACTTGGGGGCTTCCCCGAAGGTAGATGCCGCTGTCGCCATGTGGACCAATTTTCCATTCGACAAGCAGTTCAAAATCCTTGTAATCTTTGGGGCTACAGAGGTTATCGTTTTTGCTATCGTAGTGAATCACGCCATCCTGTACCGTCCAGTGCTTGAGTGCCTCTGGTGTCGCCTTCTCATACGCCTCTTTGAGTTGTTCGGGGTTCATTTGAGCGCGGGCTTCCGGGTTCTTAACCAGTCCACGCCAACCATCCAGGTTTTTGCCATTAAAGAGGGCTTTGAAGCCTTTCGGAGCCTTGTTATCCTGATCGGGCTTGGAGAGGTCCTTTAGAAAGATATTTCGGAACTGAACCTCGGCGGGTCCATGTCCCAAGAAACCCACATATCCCCTATCCCTAAGCATTCCGGGATGCTCGGCAAGAACGGCAGGATCGGTGACTTTGTTCAGGTCTGCATCGACGGTCACTATGCCGTTGACCGTGATCTTGATATGCCTTCCAACTGCCGAAACCTCTTCTTGGTTCCACTCGCCCGCAGGCTTTGGCGCACCTCGCTTCGCTGCTACAATCCGATAGAGTGAACTGTGATACTGTCCGGGCATCAGATTCGCATACATGGCGGCATAGTCGTCCAGAATTTGCGATTCCATCCCCATATACGCGGCATCGCCTTCCGCAGGAGCACGAATTCCGACTCCGTTGTTTCCACCAGACTCCAGGCGATATTCAAACCGAAAGACGAAGTCCTTATAAACTTTGTCATGGAATATCTTCCCACCACCATCGGAGGGACAAATAAGGAGTCCATCACGTACTATGTAGCCACTCCCACCGCCCTTATCGTGCAGTTGCCACCCGTTCAGGGTCTCACCATCGAAAATGCGCTCAAAACCTCGTGGCGCAGGCTTTAGGGCATCCTCTTTGGGCGCAGGGGGCAAAGTTGGGGCGTGCTTGGTGAATGAAAAGCTACTAGCAACCAGCAACACCAATCCACTACACCCCACAAAATGTTTTAGCCTTCTGAGTAACATACGATACACTCTCCGTTCCATTGATAGGATTCGCCAGGGAAAAAGTTCCCACTCTTAATTGTTCTCATTCTCTTCGTCTTCCGTCGCTTCCTCCTCATAGTTCCAATATTGCTGTAAAAAAGCGGTACGAAAGGCGTGAAATGTCCCTTCTCGAAGGCTGAAGCGAATGTCTTGCATGAGGTGATGATAGAACGAAAGATTATGATAGGTCGTCAGCCTCGCGCCCAACATCTCATTGGTTCGAAAAAGATGACGCACATACGCACGAGTGTGACGCTGACACACGCGACAAGAGCAGTGGGCATCCAGGGGTGTAAAGTCCTCGTTATATTTCGCATTGCGGAGGTTCAAGACACCTCGCGAGGTGAAAACCTGCCCGTTTCTTGCGTTACGAGTGGGCAATACGCAGTCGAACATATCGACACCCCGTTGCACAGCATCCAGAATATCGTGAGGTGTTCCCACCCCCATCAAATAGCGGGGTTTATTCTGAGGCAAAAGATCGGTACACCAGGTAATTGCGGCGTTCCGCCTGTCCAAGTTCTCTCCAACAGCAAGCCCACCAATGGCGTACCCAGAAAAGTCCATCTCGATCAGGTGCTCTGCGCTCTGTTCTCGTAGTTCACGGTAGATACTGCCCTGTACAATGCCAAAGAATGCCTGCTTCCAGCCTCCAGCAGCGCGGCGTCCTGACTGCTCCCAAGCGACTTTGCACCGCTCTGCCCAACGGTGGGTGCGTGCGTTCGCTTCCTGAGCATACTCCACGGTGCAGGGATAAGGGGGGCATTCATCGAACGCCATGATAATATCTGCCCCGATCTTCTGCTGAATCTCCATAACGCTTTCGGGAGTAAACAGGTGCTTGGAGCCATCGATGTGAGAGGCGAACTGCACTCCATCCTCCCCTATCCTACGAAGCCCAGAGAGACTAAAAACCTGAAAGCCACCACTATCTGTGAGGAGTGCATTGTCCCAGCCCGCAAAGCGATGCAGCCCACCAGCTCTCGCAAGTAGGTCTTCGCCGGGGCGCAGATGGAGGTGATAGGTGTTCCCCAAAATGAGTCGAAAGCCGATAGTCTCCAGCTCTCCGGGGGTCATTGCCTTAACAGTCGCCTGGGTTCCAACAGGCATGAAGACGGGGGTTTCGAGTGTGGCGTGAGGGAGAGTGAGGCGTCCACAACGTCCAGAGACACCCTTTTCGTCGGAGGTTGCCGTCACCTCAAAGGCAAATTCGGGTAGTGATTCAACATTCAGCATCATGTCAGAGATTATACCTCCTGGCATGCATCGCTTACTTACAGCGGTTCAAAATACTCAGGATTGACGGGTAGAAGGGGACTCAAAAAGCGATTTACTCTTTGAGCCCCCTCCCTAAAAGATACCTCTTCGGAAAACAAACCAAATAATGCGGAGCTACTCTGGACGAACAGGCGCACAAAGATCGAGAGGATGGCTCTCCTCGGACACTATCAACTGTGAGCTTTGCCGCGCCTCATCAAGTAGAGCGCGAGAAATTTCGAGGAACTGCACGTCTGCGGTATTACGGATTCGCACAAACCTCACCTCCTCCGCAGTTTTGCGCCCACAGGTTGCAATGGCGGTCTTCACGCAGTCGTTACTCGTCGGCATAATGAGAGGTAGTCGCCCTCGAAGAACCCCGCCTTCGCCACTGGTTCTAATATTGATAAAAGTCGTCTCGAAATCCGCTTGCTCCACAAGATGGCGCGTTGTTAAGTCTGCCAAGCCCAGTGCCGTTGCGTTGCCGTGCGTCTCTTTAGTCAAGTCAAGGACTGCCACGAGGCGCACGTTGGGACCACCCCATTCCTGCTCTTTTAGGCTAGGCAGGTAGCCTCTCCCAATGACATGGGTATCCATCCCTGCCCCACTAATGTTCTTTCCCATCTGATCCACAATCAAAACATCGATCTCTTGGAAGGGAAGGTGGGGCGCAAGAGTACGTGAGTGTGCCAAAAGACGCTTTTCGCCATTACCAGCGACATCCTCGGCAGGAACCGCATGAATCTCGCAAGTACGTCCAAAATCGTTTTCGATCAAGGCGACTCCACCTACAATGGGAAGTTTTGAAACGAGGAAGCGGGCGATTCTTGGAACAAGGTCGCGGAGACCGTTGACACCGTACTGATGCACGCACTCCGCGCCAAACCGCTTTCCAAGCCCGATAACGCACATTTTAGCGATACCGCTCTCCACTTCACCCTGAAAATCGGTGTGTGGCTTGATGCGATTGATGAGCAGAATCGCGTCAGCAGAGAGTGCATTATTGTCACAATAGACTTTCTGCCCCTCATAATCGCCCCCTTCTTCTGCGTTCAAGACTCCAACGAGAGTGACCTCCATCGTGGCGCGAATCTCTGTTCCAGAACTCGCTTCGGTCACCCCATAGTCGGCGAGCACCTGCCTTTGCCCTTCCGCAGTCGCTCCACCGTGGCTCCCCATTGCGGGAACAATGAAGGGCTTTAGCCCTTGCGCTTTGAGTTCTGCGACCACTGTTTTGACCACGAATACGAGGTTATCTAGCCCTCGGCTCCCCACTCCAACCGCAACAGTAGCACCGGGTTTTAGGCGTGGGTCTTGCGTGAGGTTAGCAACGGCTCCCCGTGCCAGTGTGGTGATCTCTTCATGGCTGAGGGCAGGTTTGGTCACCTTTTGCTCCACAGTCCACACCTCTGGAAGGGGAATGTGTGGAAATGTGTAGATGTCGAGGGGAAGTGTAACTTGAATAGAGTTCTCCATATCCAATGCCTTTCTAAAGCGACATATGGGTTTGGGTTCGCGCATGCACCATCTGCACCGCAACGCGCACCGCCTCGAGGAGGCTCTCCTCACGTGCGATCCCTTGCCCTGCAATGTCGAAAGCGGTTCCGTGATCCACAGAAACCCGAATAATCGGTAATCCAAGAGTGATATTAACACCCGAGTCGAACCCATGTAGCTTGACGGGAATGTGTCCTTGATCGTGATACATGGCAACCACAACATCGAATTCCCCTAGTGCCGTTCGCGCAAAGATGGTATCCGGTGGATGGGGTCCTGATGCCAGTATCCCCTCGTCCCGTGCCAGTTGTATTGCGGGAGCGATCTCCTCTACCTCTTCTGTTCCAAATAGCCCGTTCTCTCCTGCATGGGGGTTCAAGCCCGCAACTGCCACACGAGGGTTGGTGATGCCGAGCTGGCGACACCCATCCTGCCCTAGGCGAATACACTCTATAATGCGCGGAGTACGCACACGCTCAATGGCTTCGCGGAGAGAGACATGGGTGCTCACATGGATCACTCTCAGGTTTCCAGACGAGAGAAACATCCCATACTTTGGTGTGTGGGTCACCTCGGCAAGGAGTTCCGTATGCCCCGGATAGGGATAGCCTCCCAAAGCCATCGCCTCTTTATTTAGAGGTGCGGTAACAATTGCGTCGAATTCATTCTCCATTGCCAAATGAGTCGCCACGATAACGCACTCTGCGGCGGCGCGTCCTGCATGAGCCGAAAGTTCTCCATAATGAACCTCCGAGAGGTCGGCACGAGTGGCTTGCCGAACGCAAACCATGTCGGTGTCGGGCACTCCCTCTGTATCTGGCAAGACACGTACCGGAAGTTGCAGATCACGGCTCACTTGCTCTATCCACGCCAAATCACCACACACGACAGGACGACACAGCGCATAGATTTCAGGGTGGCGCAATGCCTTCAGGATCACCTCGCAACCTATTCCTGCCGGGTCTCCCATTGTGATCCCAATAATGGGCAATTCACTCTTCATTCGCTCACCTCGCTCTGAAAACAGTGGGCTATCGTCTCCCGATTCCCAAAGCCCCCCGCCTTTGTTATCAGGGTGAGGGAGTGGCTCGAACTGTATTTCAATAGGCTTACCACTACTCCCGGTTCCTTTTCCCCTAACACGCGCAAATAGGTTGCACCCAAAACTTCCGCTATCTGAATCGCCGTGTCCCCCCCTGTTGCAAAGATCACCTCGAAAGAACAGGCTTCGTGAAAGAGTGGAGCAAGAATTCGCCTGAGTGCATCGTTTGGAGAAATAGAAAGATGCTCATTTGAGGTCTCCAGCACGATCTCTGTCGCCCCCTTGCCCCACAAGTCTCTGATTTGTGAAACTATCTCGCTACGATTTGTAGTATCATCAACCCAAAAACGTGGCACTTCCCGCGTCTGGCAGTAGTGGTCTGCTTGTTCGCGACTGCGCGGATGCTGGCTCCCCACCACAACCAAAATACGCCCCGAAAAGGAGGTAATGGAGGCGTTCCTCTCGATCTCAAAACTGCGTGCTATCGCTCGTGAAAGTCCGGAACTCCCCACCACTAGCCACCGCTTAGGGTTCTTCAAAACCCGTTGTGCCAGAGCAAGTAGCTCCTCCTCCGACTCTGCATCGGCGAAAACAGCATTTGAGAAAGTGCCTCCGAAGGCATCGGCGACAGTGCCACACCCCGTTGCGGGCGCAAACTCTGTATCCGTCCAACAGGTGCCATGAACATAGAGTTTACCCTCACGAACCGTTCTCCCCATAGCAGGAAATGCAGGACAAACCAGCGGTATCCGTTTTGGAACACAGGTGCACATCGCTCTCAGCTCCCATTCGAGGTTTCCACGAAGGGTGCTGTCTATTTTCTTGTAGAGAAGCTTTGGCTCAAGGTGCAGTAGCTTGTCTGTTGCCTGCCGAATACGGTCTTGAACGAGGGTCTTGTTGTCCACTCCACGGGTCTCGGTGTTCCATGCCCACACATCCCATAACCCACCAGAATAGACCGAATTCAGCCCAATACCCACCCCCGTGCGGAAGCGGCTTGCAAAAGGGGCAACGACATCGGCTGCTCCGGTAAGATCGTCTGCCAAGACCCCTAACTCCATTTGACTACTATCCGTTCTCATGCATGTCATTTCGGCGCAAGTGGCTCAACCTCCTTCAACGATCCACGGCTTGAACGGCTCACAAAGAAGAAGATTCTCGAAAAGCAGGGAAAAGACAAATGGTGTCGAATAGTAAGTTGAAATTAAACCTGATCCTAACGGTAGTCTGTTTTCACCGTGTGAGAATTCTTTCCAAAAGGATACTCTGCGGGAGAATGGTTACTGCACAAGCGAAATTGAGGAGAAGAAGCAAACTATGAAACGGATTGTACCTCTATTGCTGGGAATATCGGCTCTCTTGATGGGAGTCATGAGTGATCGAGCCAAGGCGGATGTGAAGTTGCATTCCCTCTTTACGGATGGAGCTGTTCTTCAGCGCGAGAAGAGGATTCCCATCTGGGGGACCGCACGCGAAGGGGAGCAGGTCACCGTCTCAATTCAGGGACAAAAAGCCAACACAACCGCGCAGAATGGGCATTGGCAAGTGAACCTGCGTCCCCTTAAGGCGGGCGGTCCCTTCACAATGATGGTGAAAGGCGATAACTCCGTTGAGGTGAAAAACATCCTCGTAGGAGAAGTTTTCGTCTGTAGCGGTCAGTCCAATATGGAGTGGCCCCTCTATGCTACAGAAAACGCAGCGCCTGTCCTTGCAGCCTCCACCGATGCACAGTTGCATCTGTTCACGGTTCCTCATGCCATGAGCTTCTACCCCGTTACAGATGTGAATGCCACATGGCAAAGCGCAAACCCGCAAACCACCCGTGACTTTTCAGCGGTTGCCTACTTCTTTGGACGCCACCTACGCCAAAAACTCAACGTCCCTATCGGCTTGATTGAGACAGCATGGGGCGGAACACCCGCAGAAGCGTGGACACGCCGCGAGGTAATGCTTGCGAAGCCAGAATTGGCATGGATGGTCAAAAACCATGATGAACAAAAGAAGAGCTATCCCGAACAACAAGTGACCTATCAACGCTTAATGGAGAAGTGGACATCTGATGCGGAACAGGCGAAGAAAGACGGGAAGCCTGAACCCAAAAAACCGGATGCCCCCGGTGATCCGCTGAACCCCTGGGGTCCCAGTATCCTCTACAATGGAATGATAGCCCCTCTTCTCCCCTACGCCGTTCGGGGTGCGCTCTGGTATCAAGGGGAATCGAACGCGGGACGCGCCTATCAGTATGGCACGCTCTTCCCAGAGATGATCAAAAACTGGCGCGAAGACTTTGAGCAGAAGGATTTACCTTTTTACTTTGTACAGCTCGCGCCTTGGCGTGCCATTGACACACAGCCTGTCGAGAGTGACTGGGCAGAGCTGCGCGAGACGCAACGCCAGACCCAACTGACCTTGAAAAACACAGGCATGGCAGTTATCACCGATGTCGGGGATGTGGAAGATATTCACCCACGCAAAAAGCGTGAAGTGGGCGAACGGTTGGCTCTCTGGGCATTGGCGAATCTCTTCCGACAACCGGTCGAGTTTTCGGGTCCCGAATACAAGGGTATTGAGGTGAAGGACGGAAAGGCATATCTCACCTTTAGCCATCTTGGCGGTGGTCTGACTACGGCTCCCAACGGTGGTGCTGGAAACGACAAACTGACAGGGTTTACCGTAGCGGGTCCCGATGGTCGCTATATGAAGGCAGAGGCACAAATAGAGGGTGATAAGGTCGTTGTTTGGAGTTCTGCGGTTTCGTTCCCCGTTGCGATTCGTTTCGGGTGGTCGAACTACCCCGTGCTGAACCTCTTCAACAAAGCTGGACTTCCCGCCTCGCCATTCCGTACAGACGACTATCCTTTCACCACAAAGCCCCGCGACTAGGGGTTTGCATGTCAGTATAACGGGTAATTCGCACCATGCTAAGCAGATACATTATTGTGGGGTTGGGAGGCTTTTTGGGGGCGAATGCCCGTTATATTGTTGGGAACTGGGTCAAAGACCGCTGGGGAAGTGATTTCCCCTATGGGACGTTCCTCATCAACATTACGGGTTGCTTTATACTGGGTGTTTTTGGCACCTTTTTAGTTCGTTTTGCTTGGAATGACACGTGGCGTCTGCTCATAGCTGTCGGTTTTGTGGGAGCCTACACCACTTTTTCCACCTTTGAATACGAGAGCCTTTTGCTGATTTCAGATGGGGCTTGGGGTAAGGCACTTCTGAACCTTGTTGGCAGTGTCGTCGCTGGGTTTATCGCCGCGTATCTGGGTGTTATCGTAGCACGATTGGCGGTCGGTACTCCTCATTCGTAAGGAGAGCAAGGCATGAAACAAGAGGTTGATGGGAAACGGATTCGGGTCTATGTCGATTCAACCACACGCTGGAACGGAAATGCGCTCTACAACGCCATTGTACATAGGGCATTACAAGAGGGCCTTGCGGGTGCAACCGTCCTCCAGGGAATAGAAGGTTTTGGCACGCATCAACGGATTCACCATGCCAGGGTAACCTCGTTGAGTCTGCCTGCTGTGATCGATATTGTGGATTTGGAAGAAAAGGTGGAGCACTTCCTCCCCATCCTTGAAGAAATGGTACAGGAGGGGCTAATCACCGTCGAGGATTGCAAAATTTGGAAGTACACAAAGGGTTAAGCGGAGAGTTTTTGGCACAATACTAGGATGCTTGGAGAAGACTATTTTGGAAGAATCGCCTCGTATGCGCCTCTGGCAACGAGTAACACTTGCCCTCATGATCACAGGTTATGCGGGCTACTACGTCTGTCGTTCGAACCTCTCTATTGTAACTCCAGTGCTTATTCAAGAGTTCAAGCATCTGGGCATCACCAAGCAGACCATTGGGGATATGACTGCCCTCGCAACCCTCTTTTACGCGTTTGGTAAGTTCTTTGGTGGCTCCCTCGCCGACAAAGTAGGAGGGAAAAGAGTCTTTCTATTTGGAATGATTGGCTCTATTCTCTGCACGCTCTTCTTTGGATTAACAGGAAGCGTTCCCCTCTTTACCTTTGCATGGATACTAAACCGCACAGCGCAGTCGATGGGCTGGGCAGGCATGGTACGCATCTCCTCACGCTGGTATTCATATACCACCTACGGTGCAGTTATGGGCGCGGTAAGCCTGAGTTTTCTGTTTGGAGATTTCCTTTCGCGCCAGTTTCTCAGCCAGTTATTGCATCTTGGTATGGGTTGGCGTGGTGTGTTCTATTCGGCAGCAGCAACGTTGGCAGTCCTATTTGTGATTAGCTTACTTTTCCTTAAGGAGTCTCCCAAGGAGATTGGCGAGGAGGAACCTGCCGGTAGCCCCGATAACCTGTTTGGCGAAGCCGGTGCTACAGAGAACGATGCTTCCGTGAAGGAGATCCTTGGCACAGTGCTTCGAAGTGGTGTGTTCTGGATGGTCTGCCTGTTATCGCTCGGCGTCACCCTTGTGCGCGAGACATTTAATACTTGGACCCCGCTATACCTCACCGAAGTTGTGGGGCTGGCAAAGGATGTGGCGGGCAGAACAAGTTCTTACTTTCCCTTGGCAGGTGGGGTCTCGGTGCTGGTGTGTGGGTACTTGAGTGATAAACTTGGGAGGGCAGGACGGGCAGCGATCATTTTCGTGGGCTTGCTTCTCACGGTTCCTGCGCTAATGGTGTTTGCATTCGTCCATTTCCCGAAGGGGAGCGCATTGCCTATCTATGCGCTTGGCACAGTTGCCTTTATGTTGTTGGGTCCCTATTCATTTCTTTCGGGCGCAATTTCGTTGGATTTTGGCGGAAAGAAAGGGAGTGCGACGGTCTGCGGCTGGGTGGATGGCGTCGGGTATTTGGGGGGCGTTGCCTCTGGAAAAGTGATTGGCGAACTCGCCGAAAAGCAAGGCTGGGGTTCTGCATTCACATTTCTAACGGTTGTCGCTATCTGCACGGCTTTGGTGGCTGGTGGCTATTGGCTCCACCAGATTCGATCCACACGCCTCAAACCCACCTCTTAGGTGACCGTCGGTCAAAAACATTGCAATTCACTCCCTAAACATGACATAATAGGGGGTGAATTTTTGTCTGTACTGCGCTATACAGTGCGACATACGGAAGGCACTTGACGCTACACCCATGAACAAACGCCCTATCGCTATCCTTTTTGTCACGCTGTTCATCGATATGCTCGGCTTCGGCTTGATCCTCCCTCTTTTACCTGTCTACATAAAGCATTACGGTGGTTCACCGTTAGTGAGTGGCTTGTTGATGGCGAGTTTCTCCTTTACACAGTTTCTCTTCGCGCCTATTTGGGGGCGTCTCTCAGATCGGTATGGGCGTCGCCCATTCATCCTTTTGAGTCTGTTTGGCTCGGCATTTACCTATCTCTCTTTTGGCTTAGCAACCAGCCTTACGATGCTCTTTGTGGCGCGCTTGGCGTCTGGAGTGCTTACAGCGGCAGGCATGCCAACCTCACAAGCCTATATTACCGATGTGACCACACCGGAGAACCGTGCGGGCGGTATGGCGGTATTGGGAGCGGCATTTGGGCTAGGGTTCGCGTTTGGTCCCGCTATCGGTGGCGTGTTGAGCCACTATTCTGTACTGGGTCTCCCCTCCATTGCGACTCCTTCGATATTCGCGGCATTGATGGCGTTGACCAACGCAATTGTTGCCCTCTTCGCTCTACCAGAGAGCCACAAGGATCGGATTGCTTCCCAGAACGACGGCAAGCGTTGGTATGACGCCTTTATTGATGTGAATCGTGCCATGAAGAACCCGAACGCGAGTCGCCCCATCATGGTGTTCACGCTCCTCACATTTGCCTTTGCGGCGGTCGAGTCGTGCTTCTCTTGGCTCGTTCTATTGCGCTTCCATGAGGCAATTGAGCTTGCGGCACAGAAGACATACGCACTAACCAACCCTGGCTTGAGTTGGCTTCAAGCACTTCCAAATGTTCGACTCGATTTTATTGAAAAAGCACAGGGAAGCGCCACAAGTCAGCTCTTCTTGATTGTAGGAATTACGATTCTGATCACGCAGGGCGCGGTAATGGGAGGGCTTTCCAAGCGGATTGGGGAGAAGCAACTGATCTGTTTCGGACTAGGGCTTTTGACTCTCGCGCTGTTTGGTATCGCCATGGCTCCCACACTCCCTCTTATCAAAGTGCTGAGCGCAATGATTGCAATTGGCAGTGGAGTTAGCAACCCCTCCTTGAGCGCGATTATTATGCAGTCGGCGAAACATGAGGACCGTGGGCTCATCAGCGGTGCACAACAGGGCTTGAGCAGTCTTGCCCGCATTTTTGCTCCCCCGATCAATAACTATCTTGTGGGAGTGAATTCGGCGGTTCCCTTTGTTATTTCGGGCTTCCTGATGGGAATGAGTTTTCTCGTGAGCCTCTCACTAAAGGCGATACCGAGAAGCAAAGGCGCAAAAGCAGAGGCTCCGTTGGCTCATTAGGCTCTGTAGGAGTGAATAGAAAGCAAAGCAGTTTGCGTAAGAGCGTGTACAAAATTGACCCGTTTGGAAATAGGTGAAAGAGCGAAGGAGTTCATCCACGACACAAGATTGCTCACCTTTGTTCCCTAGGAGCGAGGAAGAGTACGCAGAATCAGGCAATGGTTAAAGAGAGTGGGGAGAGGATGCTGGCTAATCTGGCATTGCAGTAGCCATTTACCAGTGTGTTGTTGCACCTATAAGAGGCTCAACGGAGTATCCGATTTTTCAAAAGGAAGCTCTGTTGTTCATTTTACCGTTCTTCATTGGGAACTACCCATTCCCGTAAAAACCATTGGCGATACTGGATTTGAACCAGTGACCTCTTCCGTGTCAAGGAAGCCCTGAATCATAGGTCATTTTGACCCTATTCCTATCTCGAAGCACTGCACCGAAAGCCTACAAGGAAGCGGTGAATCTTACCCACTTTGAGGGACTTTATACCCCTCTTCTTTTTATACTCTAACGACAAAACTGACAAAACCGACAAAACTACTCGATCCTATCTCATAACGGCTTTTGGAGCCTCCGACAAAACTCGTTTTCGGGGTGACAAAACTCCTTTTTTAACTGACAAAACTCCGCTCATGTGTCCAATTTGGACAGATCAAGCCACTTGAAGAGAGTTTCTTGGGTTTTGTCGGTACAATGCAGGGTGACACTGAATCGCACAAAGTCACCCTCAAAATGGTAAAAAAAGTACCCGATTGGCAAGGTGTTCGGGCAGTTCTGCATGAGCAAGTAGTTCCATGTCTTCGATGCACTGGACAATAGAGAAGGGAGTGGAGACGAAGAGTACTCCACAGAACGCCTGCCCCCTCTGTTGCCACTCTACACCAATGGAGAGGAAGTCTGTGTCATGCGTGAGCAAGACTCTTCCTTGCTCTGTAGCACGGCTTAACAGGTCTGGATCGGAGAGGTGATCTGCCCGATCCTCTTGTGCCGTTCGCACATCTATTCCTCTCTGCTTCAAACCTGTGGTGATCGCCCTGTGGAAGTTAGCATCGGCATAGAAGAGATTCATGCCGATTGGCGTTCCTGCAAGCGTCGAAGATACTCCTCACGAGAAGGCTGATCGGACTTTGCTCTGAGATCGTGAATCAGACGTTGTTCTGCTTCGAGTTCTGCCTCTATCTCTCCCTTGTGCCTCTCATAGTATCTCAGAGCAGACTGCACCTGATGAAGGCTAAGGTGAGGGAACACGTCTTCGGCTATCTCTTCGGCGGTATGTCCTTGCACTTTGTGCATGGAGACAACAAGGGAGACACGCACAGAAGTGCCTGAGAGAGTGGGACACCCTTCGCCATCACGCACAATAAGGCTTTCCCCAAGCCAGAGACGGCGCAGAAACTCGGAAGCCTCTAAGCCCTGCCCTCGTGCCTCTGCTTGAAGCCGTGCCTCCTCCTCCGGTGTCAAGTCAATCGTGATAGTCATTTCCTGCTGTCCTTTCGATATGAAAAGCCCTCTATTTGCCCCTGTGTGACCTTGTAACAACTTTGCCCTATTCATCCCGGAACGGGTTGTCTTCATCTTCTGGATCGCGTTCCGGGTGTTCGGCTTGCAAGTCTACACTAAGAGCCGAGAGGCTATAGGCTTTATCGGAGGTCAGTTCCTGCGCCATCTCACTTTGATTATAGATATTCGTTGAGAGGGTACACAGGGAGGCTGCAAGGTGGAATATCTCCATGTTCTCTCTATAAGCCGCCTTGCCCATGATCAGGCTGGCTTGTCCCCGGACATAGTCGGCAAACTGCTCCAACGTCTGAAAGTCTTTCCAAGAATTCTCCACAATATCCATCTTCCTTCGCACTAAGAGGCGATTTTAAGCCCCGTCTACCTCCATCGGAAGGGTTTCACCCGTCTGCTTCTTGGGGCGTCCTCTCCCTCGTTTCGGTGTGGCTTCTCCTTGTGGATCGGCTTGCTTACGCGGGCGTCCTACAGGCTTCTTCTCTCCGGTGGTCTCCACTATCCCACTAGCAACCCGCTCTGCTAACTCCCGTTCTCTCCGGGCTTGCTGTGCCTCTCGAAGGCGTGACTTGTGTTCCTCTGAAAGTGGGAGTCCTTTTCGTTTTTCTGCTATAGACACAGCGTGCTGTGCTAGTTTTTCAGGGTTCCTACGGGAACGGGCTATAGCCATAGCATGTCGCATAATCTCCTGTTCAGTTTCCATAACTTGCACCTCCTATAAATAGTATACACCTGTATCTACTGAATAATCAAGGACTCTTTAATCAATTTTCCATAAATATCACAAAATACCCTTGACATAACAGTAATTACTGTAGTATAATATGTACATAACCAAACGACGTAAGACTTCACCCTAAAGGGAAGCCGTCAAGGAGAAACCTCCGATGAATTATCCTCTACCCCGAACCGCTACCGAAGCCCTTCGACAAGCAAACTGCTT